>CAMJWL010000108.1 GCA_946409405.1 uncultured Bacteroidales bacterium | reverse complement strand
GGCGTTTTCGCAGTTGTACACGTTCTCGTCGCAGAGTTACAACTTCGAGCCGTCCTCCGAAATCCGCGAACACGGCAAGGCAGAATGTCAGAAGATTAATACGCTCGTGGTAAGTTACTAACAATCAGACTTTCACAATCTAAAACTTGGGGCTGACGGAAATACTCTGTCAGCCCCTTTTTTGAAGTTTTTAATACGACGTTTGTGTTGAGGTTGGAATTTTCTTAAAAATCAGTTTCATAGTCTCCGCGTCCAACGGTTGCATTGTGGGCAGGCTAAGGCTTTTAACCATTTTGAGCGTGCCTTGCTTGTATTTGAGGAAATGGTCGGTTTTGAGGTGCGCTTGGTAGGCGGAATCGGAGGCGTAAATTTCGAGAATACGTATTTGAGTTGGGTTGTCGGCACTCTGCATCGGAAACAGGCAGATAACGCCCGGCTCGCGTTCAACGCTCAGACGGTCAACCTCGTTGGCAAATTCAAGATACTCAGCAAGATACTGAGGATAAACCTCGATTTCGGCAATGCGGACAATCATTTTGCCACTTGCAACATCGGCAGAAGGTTTTTCATTGGAGAGTCCGAACAAAAATTCAGCGTTTTTGTGCAAAAACATCTCCCTAAAAGGCGCAAGGTCAGGCTCTTCGGTAAGGTATTTTTTCATACGTTGAAGTCCGGAAGAAAGCACCTGCGGGGCAACGTAAGGATAGTCGGAGCCATAGAGAATATGGTCGGGAGTGGTGATAGTGAGCATCATACGTATCACCTCGGGCGAATGAGCGCCGGCAAGGTCGTAATAGAGCGAGGCAAGATTAGCATCCCAATCGATAGCGCCCACCATCTTGTTTGCCTGCATAACGGGCGTCAACGATTTCATACGCGGAACAGCCAACGGCAAATACGCTCCACAATGCGGAACCACAATTTTTACATTGGGATAACGCGCCAACACATTGCGAGTAATCATATTAGACACGGCGCGTGTGGTTTCCGAAAGGTATTCCTGCATAGCGAGCGGCGTTTGTTGCATCACCTGTTTATTGACAGGTTCGGGGCGGTGAGGATGAAGAATAACAACGGCATTTCGCTCATTCAAAACGGCAAAAAGCGTGTCGAGTTCGGGCACACCAAGGTACTGACCATCAACATTTGTGGCCAATTTCACACCGTCGGCTTTCAAGACATCGAGTGCAAAAATTGCCTCTTTGATAGCGGCGTCAACATCCGGCAGCGGCAATGCAGCGCAAAAAAGGTAACGGTCGGGGTGCTCTTGCTTGATTTTCGACGCCTCCAAATTGCAGCGGCGCACTACATTTGCCGACGACGGTTGAGGGGCAGCCAAAGTAAGCACTGAGGTCTTTACGCTTGCCTCGTCCATCCATTTGAGATGCGATTCCACGTCGTATTTTGGCAGCGGGAACCCCTCGTCCATAAGTCGGCTTTCGTCCGAAAGCGACTTCACAAAATCCTGCGTAATGATGTGGCTATGCACGTCCACCACGCCCTGAGCCAATAATGTTGATGTTAACATAGTTATAATCAATGTAAATACAAACCTAAGCATAATTTTAAGATTTTTGTTTTTTGCAAAATTAGGAAAAAATCTGACATCTTATGAGAACATTGCCTCTAATTATGTTCAACGCCGACCGCTACGCCGACGTTTTGCGGCTGTACGAGGCGGGCGAGTTTAGCAATTTGCTCGACATCCCCCGCGATTCCGCCGCCAAGATGATGCTCAAAGTGTTGATAGCCAACGATTACAGCGTGGCGTTTTCGCAGTTGTACACGTTCTCGTCGCAGAGTTACAACTTCGAGCCGTCCGCCGAAATCCGCGAACACGGCACAGCGGAGTGTCAGAAGATTAATACGCTCGTGGTAAGTTACTAAGCGTTTGATTGACTGAGATTTGATGTTTTGGGGCTGACGATGCAAGGTGTGGCGTCAGCCCCGTTTTTTTATTCCAATTCTTCTGCACACAATTCGAGCAAAAAATCTTCGGAAGTCATTATGTCGATGCCTTGTAATCCGACAAAGTCGCCCGTATTGTTTGTAACAAAAACATCGCAGCCCGCAGCCTTCGCACACTGTAACTGAATATTGTCTTCAAAGTCTTTCATCCTCATCGATAATGCCGTGTCAAGTTGTTCGGCGTCAATTGGAACAACGGAAAACAAACCTCTTAAATATGTGAGATCGTTATATATTTCATCCACTGAATGTTTTCGGCGAATGTATGCTATATTGACAAATGACAACAATGATACATACATAACGAAATTACCTTCCTTGCCCTTACACACGACAGCCTTGGACGATTCTGAAAACCTCCTTTCTTCGAGCGTGTCGATTAGTATGTTTGTATCAAGAAAAACCTTTTTCATTTTGACATAATATATTGTGTCCGTTCATCTTTGTCGTTGATATCTTCGGCGGTCAACTTCATTTTATCAAACATACTATACAGTTCGGGATTCTCAGACCTCGATTTGGCATATAGGTTCGATAGAAACAATTTTTTTTCCTCTTGTGTCATATCTTTGACCTTCTTCTTTCGAGGCTTAGATGATTCATCTTCTGATTCGTTGTTTGCAATATTTCGGGATTTAACAAAACGACGCAACGCATCAATTGCGTCGCGCCAAAAATTTTCGTCGCCTATTATGGTCGAAAATTCTTGGAAAAACTCCTGTTTCAACTGAATTGCTGTCATAATCCAAAACGTTTTTAATTATTTGCCACAAATTTAAGCAAAAAATTTTTCTTCTGCAAAAAAAATAGTTACTCCAACACCTCCAACTTCCAACCCCTGAACACCACCACTGCCGTGTGCAACTGCCATTTGCGGTCGGCGCATTTGGCGTTGAGACGGTGGTCGGCTATGTATTTCTGCATCTGAATGATGGCGGCTTCGCGTTTGCGTTGCACTTCTGAATCGGGGGCGTTTTTGGGGCAGTATTTCAGTTCGATGATGTATGCGTGGCGTTTGATGCCGAGCGGTTCGAGGTACAAGTCGGTAAAACCGTGGTCTGCCTCTTGTTCGGTGTAGGCGAGGAAACTCGAATTTTTGCAGAAGTGCGACAAGAAAAAGCCTTTTACAAACGCCTCGCCCTCGGCGTTGAAGTCGCGGACGGCGGTACTCTCGTCCATCACCGAGGCAATGTAGGCGATGAACGACTTGCAGTCGCCGTGGAAGACGAGTTTGTTCCACAGCACGCTCAATTTGTAAACATCTGTCCGCCAGCCTGCCGCCTGAGCAAAACATTTTTCCAAATATGTGCAGTATTGCTGCCGTACAGTGTCGTTTGGGACTACGAAAGCCGGGTAGCCGTCTTCGTCCAAGCCAAAAGTCAGCAGTCCCATATAATAAAGGAGGCTTTGAAGGTTTTCCGCATTGGTCAGGTCGGCGATGGCAAATTCGGGGTTCAGTTCAAAATACGTCTTGCCCGTGTTGACGATGTTGAGGATGATTTGCGACTTTTCGCCAAAATCCCGTTCCAATTTCACCATCTTCTCCATCTTGAAGAAGTCAGTCTTAACGTTTGGGTCAACCATCTTGTCGGGGACGCCGCCGTTGGAGGCAACATAGTTATGCAGAAAATACAACACCATATCAGGATTGAAAACCCTTTCCTCATTTATCTTGTCCGCTGCAAAACAATAGTCGTTATACACCGGCTTCATTATATCAATAAGTTGGTCCACAGTATGTTTGAATACGCCGGTTGCATCACGGTAATATTCCAACATCGCCCTTACATCACTTTCCGAAAAACCCATCGCGTCATTCAACTGACTTCTTACAGACAGATTAAGCGCGATGTTGAAACCACTCGTAACGTCGCTCAACGTCAGCGGCGACACGCCTGTCAAGAACAGCCTCTCGACAGGGGCGTTGTTGTCGGTAGTCATATCCTTCAATACGTTGAAAAACAAGCGGAAGAAGCCGTCGCCGTGTGTGAGTTGCTTGTAAGCGTCCTCGTCGGTGGAAAACAGTGTATTGGCAAAGTTGTCGTACTCGTCTATCATAATGTAGATTTTGTACGGCGTAGTTGCCACAATAGAGATTAACTTTTTCAAGGCCTTGTTGCTAATGTCCGCTACGTCTTTCATCAATTCTGCGGCATTTTCTGGCAGAATTTTCGAGTATTTGGTTATAAAACGCTGTATGGATTCGCAGACATTAAAGTTGAACGAATCCTCCACATTCTCTTTCCTACTGTCAACGGATGCAAATCCAAATTTCAACACCATATACTGTCCCTGTCGTGGCGTGGGATTTTTGTAGATGTCGAGACCGCCAAAATTCTGTTCAAATTCGTCTTTGCGCAATACGTCGTAGTACGCATCCAACGTATTGAGAAACAGACTTTTGCCAAACCTTCTTGGACGCAGGAACATAATATATTTGGCGGCGTTTTCAAAGTAGGGAATGAACGCCGTCTTGTCAACATAATACGAATTTTCTTTGCGGATGGTTACATAATCCGTCTCGCCGTAGGGAATCAGTCTCATAGCCGTAATGATTATTGATTGCAAGGCAAATTTATAAAAAAATCTTGAATTATTGCGCGCTCTGACAAAAAATGGGATTTTTTTTGCGCCGTTTGCTTTTTAATTTATAACTTTGCGGTTAATTATTATCGAAATTACAAATGGAAAAAATAGATTACACACTTCCCTGCAAGGTGCGCGACATTTCGCTTGCCGCTCAGGGGCGCAAGATGCTCAATCTCGCCGAGTCGCAGATGCCCGGCTTGATGGCTCTCAGGCAAAAATATGCCGATTCCAAACCCTTGAAGGGCGCAAAAATAACAGGTTCGCTTCATATGACCGTGCAGACGGCTGTGTTGATAGAGACATTGACGGCTCTCGGCGCGGAGGTGCGTTGGGCAAGTTGCAACATATTCTCTACTCAGGACGAGGCTGCGGCGGCTGTTGCTGAGCGTGGCGTGCCCGTATTCGCGTGGAAGGCGGAAAGCCTTGAAGAATATTGGTGGTGCACCGAACAGGCGTTGACCTTTGGCGACGGCGTGGGTCCCGACCTGATTGTTGACGACGGCGGCGACGCTACATTGATGCTGCACCTCGGCATCGACGCTGAAAACAACCCCGCAATCCTCAACACTCTACCTTCGGGCGAGGACGCAGTGCAGTTGTACAAGCGCATCCAATTTGGACTCGCCGACGACCCGCAGAAGTGGCACAAACTCGCCAAGAACGTGCGCGGCGTTTCTGAGGAGACCACTACGGGCGTCCACAGGCTCTACCAAATGGCGGAGCAAGGCAAGTTGTTGTTCCCCGCCATCAACGTGAACGACTCCGTTACAAAATCCAAGTTTGACAATCTCTACGGCTGCCGCGAATCGTTGGCGGACGGCATCAAACGCGCCACCGACATTATGATTGCCGGCAAGGTTGTGGTTGTTTGCGGATACGGCGACGTTGGCAAGGGCTGCGCAAGGAGTATGAGGGGCTTTGGCGCAAGGGTTTTGGTTACGGAAATCGACCCGATTTGCGCATTGCAGGCTGCTATGGAAGGTTTTGAGGTAACAACTGTGGACGATGCGCTCCCATACGGCGACATCTACGTTACCTGTACTGGCAACCGCGACATCATCTCCGCAGAGCAAATGTCGAAGATGAAGGACAAGTCTATCGTCTGCAACATTGGTCATTTTGACAACGAGATAATGATGGCGGACCTCGAAAAATGGCCCGGCATCAAGAAAAACAACATCAAGCCTCAGGTGGATCAATACGTGTTCCCCGACGGTCATTCGGTGGTAATTCTTGCCGAAGGTCGCCTCGTAAACCTTGGCTGCGCTACGGGTCATCCGTCGTTTGTGATGAGCAATTCGTTTACAAATCAGACACTTGCTCAACTCGACCTCTGGCAGAAGAAGTATGAGGTTGGTGTTTACCGTCTGCCCAAGTATTTGGACGAGGAAGTGGCTCGCCTGCACCTCGACAAACTCGGCGTCAAACTCACCAAACTCACTCAGGCTCAGGCTGATTACATCGGTGTAGATGTCAACGGCCCGTACAAGGCGGAGCATTACCGCTACTAACAAGTCTTTATTATTTTATTGCCTGCTATACAATGGGGGATTCGCCGCCGCAAGGTGGTGAGTCCCTTTTTTTGCAAATGTGCAGTATTCTTAACGTCTAATTAAAGTTTTGTTAATACTATAAAACTACCTTTGCAAAATTCAAAGTCAGCACTGCAAATGAAGGTATTGCTCGTATCCACATCAGACCAAAAGGGCGGGGCAGGCATCGCTTGCCTGCGCATTTTCAGGGCGTTGCGCAAGTACAGCAACGACGAGGTTGATATGCTCGTTCGCGACCGACAGTCGGACGAGCCGGGGGTGCATACCGTCAATACCAATTGGTTCCGCAGGTGCGTCAACTTCCTGAAATTCTGTATGGAGCGCGCTGAGATTCTGTGGCTTCTGAGGTTCAGGAAAAAATACCTTTACCACATCTCCATCGACAATTTTGGGGCAATGGGACTGCTCGACAATCCTCTCGTCAAGAATGCCGACGTCATCAATTTCCATTGGACGAGCCAAGGTATGCTCTCGCTCAAACAACTCGAAAAACTCCTCAATATGGGCAAGCGCATTGTGTTCACGATGCACGATATGCACTATTTTACGGGCATCTGCCATTATGCGCGGAGTTGCGAGCGTTACCTCGTGGGCTGCGGCAACTGCTATTTCCTCGGCAGGGGCAAGGGCGACAATGATTTTTCGCGCCGTTGGTTTGAGCGCAAACTCTCCATCCCCAAGCGTCAGACGATTTCTTTTGTGGGTTGCAGTCAATGGCTTACCGATTTGGCTAAGAAGTCGAAGGTTTTCAAGGATATGCGCGTCCTCAACATCCCAAATCCCATCGATACCAACGTCTATCGCGCCATCGACAAGGACGACGCCCGCG
The DNA here is from genome assembly GCA_946409405.1 of uncultured Bacteroidales bacterium. Classification (GTDB taxonomy): domain Bacteria; phylum Bacteroidota; class Bacteroidia; order Bacteroidales; family UBA3824; genus UBA3824. The sequence goes on along the minus strand of CAMJWL010000108.1, from coordinate 4,524 downwards.
AACAGTTTGGCGTTACGGGCAAGTATGTGGTGCTTTTCGGTGCTTACAGCGTCAAGGACAAGCGCAAGGGTTTCCATTATCTCCAACGCGCCCTCAATTATATCCACGCTAATTATCCCGGTTACGACGATGTGATTGAACTCCTGACTTTTGGCAAGGGCGACCCGTCGATGCTGTCCAAACTACCTTACCGCAGCAAGTCAGTAGGTTACGTTACCAACGAGAAGACTCTTGTGGCGTTGTATTCTGCGGCGGATGTGTTTGTGATTCCGTCGTTGGAGGACAATCTGCCCAATACCGTGATGGAGTCGTTGTCGTGCAGCGTTCCGTGTGTAGCCTTTGATGCAGGTGGCCTCTCCCAACTCATTGACCATAAGCGCAATGGCTATCTCGCAAAATATCGCGACCACGAAGACCTCGCCAACGGCATTATGGAAATCCTTCAAGCCGTTGACCGCAATGTGATGCGCCACGCCGCAAGGAAAAAAGTGGAGGAAGATTTCTCCGAGACTGTGATTGCAATGCGGTACAGCGAGTTGTATCGGGCGATAGGGGGATAATTATTTCTAATTATTATTTTGTGCAAAAATATTTTTGCATAATTTGCGGTATTATTTTACATTTGCAAATTGTTGAACCCAATTAATCATTGATTGTTATGGAAACATCAGAAACTACAACAGGCACTCCGAGAAAAAGGATTTCGAGAACAATGAGGTGGGCATTGGCTCATCCGGGAATCATTTACGAGGTAACAGACCCCGAATTGAGGGCTTTGCTCTGCAATTATCGTAATAAAGACAAGAAGACCGAAGAAGAAACCGTCAAGGCTGAAAAATTATTGAATATTAAGCAATAGCGTCGGTCATTAATATTTACCGACGCTATTGTTATGATTTTATTTTCTCTCCTCAATCCTGAATATCAATTTCTTCTCCGACAATCCTACTTCACGTATTGTGTCCGTATGTCCGCCGACAAAAACTATTGGCTTGTTTTCTATAATCCTTACCGTGGTGAGCGAATCAACTACAAGATTATCAAGATTGTAACAAATGAGCGTGGAGTCGTTGTTGACTATTGTAATCTGACGGAAACCTTCGTCGCCTTCGCCAATGAGGGCGGGGAACACCTTCTCGTGGATTAGTATGGTGTAGGGCGACGATTGGATGGTGCGCTCCACCTCGCCGCCCGAAAAAGACGGGTCTATCCGCATAAAAGGGGCGCGGAGAAGGACGGATTGCAATTGTTGTCCAAAAAGGAACGATCCCAAGAGCAAAAACACTGTGAGAATTGCCCAAAATTTTGAAATGAAGTTTTTCATAGCGTTGATTACTAAAAAATTAGACGAAAGATTGTAGTAAGGCCGCCGTATGCGCACGAACCCAAGAAAATCACCATAAACGAGTATGCAAGGTGGAGGAAAATAATCCTCGCCGTGCTTGCGCTCACTTTGGCGGACGTGCCACGGATGCGGTAGTTGAGGGCTTCGGACGGACAATTGTCGATGCACTTGCCGCATTTGGCGCAGGTCATCGAGGGCTTGTGGTCCTTGTTGATGGCCATCAGGGGACATTTGGAGACGCACTTGTTGCACTTCTTGCATTTATCTTCATCGAGAGCGACCTCAAAGATGTTGATTTTGTTGAACAGCGACAGCAACGCGCCCATCGGACAGAACGTGGCGCACTGAATCCTCTTTTTGGTGAGAATCGGCAGCACGATGCAGAGCGCAATGAAGAGGGTGTAGAAGATGATGTTTTTGATGAGCGTGGTGGCGTCCACAATCTTTTCGCCCTCAGTAACAGCCTTGAACGGGCAGAGCCAATTGCAATACTGCGGCACAAGGCTCTCGGCACTCCACAAAGCCATTAGTATCAGCATCGCAAAACTGAAATACTTGAACGATTGGTTGATGCGCTTGATGACGGGGCGCGATTTGATGCGCGATGTTGCGTCGTCCCAACCGCCATAGAAGCATCCCCACGAACAGAATGCGCGTCCCAACAATATTGCCGCCACAAACACGATTACAAGCATCGAGGAGATGGATGCATAACCGTCGCTAAGGCTGCCGCTGAATATTATGGTCTGCTTGATTGCCGCCGGAATTATCACCATTGTGGTAACGATGTGGCAGAACGGGATGTCGCAGTTGTAGATTGTGGTGGTGTCGTAATTGATTGACCCTCTGATTTCTATCAAATTGGACATAAAACCCACCGCAAATAATACCGCCGACGCTCCGAAGGCGATTGCGCGGTATCTGTCGGTCTTGCCCTTGTAGAGCATCAAGAAGAAGATTAGCGTGAAGAACGCCGTGTTGACTATCCACGCCAACGCCTGTGCGGTGTCGGCAAATGCGAAGTTGCCCTGTGTGGAGAATACCACGATTATCAGGAACATCGGCAGCGTCGCCAAGATGCTCCGGGCAGTTTTCCCTGTTGTTTTGTACCTGTTTTCCATAATTATTTGTTGATTTGGAGATTTATTGATTGGTTGATTATAGCATCAATTTGATTGCATTGTAGAGATAGACGCAAGCCATAATTGCGGCGGCGTAGTGTCCGATGATTTTGAAGACGGCTTTTTGTCGCGAGAGTCCGATGAGCGGCACTGGCAAAAAGTACGGCAACGTCCCGAGGAAAAACATTGTGAACGAGACTATTATCCGTCCAAACGACCCCGCCTCCGCGCTCTGTATCACCAACGAAACAAACGGCGGACACAATGTTACCGATGTAATGAATCCCAATGCTATCGGCAGTAGGTATTCGTTACTTTTTATGAACGTGCGCAAACGCTTGTGTTTGAGTGGGTTGATGCACTTGCTTGAAAGTTTTCCTGCGGCAAAGAGTATCATTACAATAGCGAGTAAGATTTGTGTTGCTATCATAACAATCCTGTTGGATACGACGTCGTAAATCGCCGCCGAAAACAATGCCGTGAGCGCGGCGGCTATCAAATACGCGAGCCACCGTCCCGACAGGAACACCGCCACAAATTTTGCCGACTGCGCCACCGTGGAGCGTCTGCCCATAAGTATCGGGACCACCCCCGGAAGGCAGACTGAGATGCAGGCTATGCCGCTGCTTAATCCCAATATAAATGCTGATAAAAAATCCATATCGCTTTTGTTTTAATCATTTTTCTTGTGCAAAGTAACGATGGATTTTTCAAGTGTGCAATAGGGAGGGACGCATTACAAGGCTATGAGGGACGGAAATACGATTTTGGGACGAATGGCGGGGGCGGAGGGACGAATGACGGGGGAAAAAGTGGATGAGGGAGATTTTTTTGGACGATTAATAACAACTAAAACGGCAGGTCGTCGTCAAAATTAGTTGACGCGACTACATCATCGTTGGAACGCTTGACATTTGACGGGAAGCCTTGTGGCAACCTCAGTTTGCTGATGAAGTCAAGCATCTTGTCGTATTGTTTTACCCTTGCCGCATCAAGCATCTTGTTGGCGTTTTTGATGCAGGCATCAATTACTTTTTGATCCATAATTAATGATGTTTTCATTTCCGTTTACATTTGTCCCTCCGCCCGCTTTCGTTGCGGTTAGAAAAGTTACACAAAGGTAGAAAAGTTTTTCAAAAACAATCGTAAGTTTTATGAAAAAAATGTGGTTTTGCCGTAGAAATAATTATTTCACCCCTCAAAATACCCCAACACCTCGGCGATATACGTCCTCGATACCGGCACGGTGGCATCACAATCTTTTATCTTCAATTTGTAACCCGCAGACGACGAGCCGAGGATGCCTTCAACGCTTTGCATATTGACGAGGAAGGCGCGGTGGCAGCGGATGACGTGTCCGCAGGGTTTCAGTTGGTTTTCCAACGTGGTGAGGGTGGAGCGGAGTACTGATGTGCCGGCGGCGGTGGTGATTTTGCAATAGTTTTTGTCAGATTCTATATAAAGAAGTGTGGCGGGGTCGATGGGATAATCGAGATTTTTGGGTGCGGCAGAGGGTGCGGCGGGTTGTAGAGACGCAAAATTTTGCGTCTCTACATTGGGTGTGGATTCCGGTGCGGGTTCGTGTTGTTGCGTCGTCTTTTGCGACAGGCGGGCGTTAATCTGTTGGATGCGTTCGAGTTCGCGGCGGAGTTGGACGTTGTTGAAGGCAAAATAAACGCCCAAAAGCAATATTGATATAATTATCGTCTGCCAAATCGCAGCCCAAAGCATCGACAGTGCCGGGATGTCGGGGTTCAAAAACTTGAAATACCAAAAGTTGCCAATCATTATCAATAATACCGACAACAAGTACGCGGTGATGTTTTTGCCGTTGGAAAAACGACCTTCCTCCACCTCGGTCTTGTAAATGCGGTGCATAATGGCTGTTGGAATCACCGAGCCGACGTAGGTAATTGCAAGAAAACCAAGTAGATAAAAGTATTTCTCGGCAGGCCCATCGTTGATGCCGAAGGGCTGCAAAATCACCAATATCAAATACACGGACACCGCCAATGCCAACGCCATAATGTGGTAGTTGGTATTGACGGCGTGCGCGGG
>CAMJWL010000107.1 GCA_946409405.1 uncultured Bacteroidales bacterium | reverse complement strand
GAATGTCCAAAATGACGCCCGAAATTGTGGAGCGTATCAAAGTGCTCGACGCGCTTGCATTAGTCTTTGAAAAACCTTCCTTGACAACCTGTAAAGCGTCTTCGGCGGCGGATTTTTCCTCGCGAGCCTGTTTGAGTTGCTGAGAGGATTTTTCATACTCGTTGGCGGAGATAAGTTGCTGTTTGTAAAGGTTTTCGTCGCGCTTGAAATCGGTCTCTACTTGTTTGAGGTTGATTTCAGCAAGGCGCACGCGGCTCTCTGCGCTCGAGAGTTGACCCATGTCGGGAATTACGGTGATTTTTGCAATCACGTCGCCCTTGGCAACCTTGTGACCTGGTTCTTTGAGGATTTCGGTGATGATGCCCGAAATCTGCGGTTTCACGTTTACTTCGTTCCTCGGCTCAATCTTGCCGGTAACGATTGTTGACTTGCTGACAGTGCCGATTGACGGATGAACTTCCTCGTATTCAATCACTTCTGGCTGCGATTTTCCCCACAGGAAAACAAACGTTCCAATGAAGATAAGCACTAAAATTGCTATGATAATAAATTTTTTCATTTTTATAATTGTGTTTTAATTGTTTACAACTTAATTATTTTTTATCACCGAATTTAACCAATCAAACCAATTTTTATTTTTGAACTAATGTTGCAAGCAACAGCCAATTAAACTAATGAATCTTAATTTGTTAAATTCGTAAAATTATAGTTCAACTTGTTGAATTATAATTTATTTGTCAAAAAAATTAGTTATATTTGTTTCATTCGGTGAGAAGTCAATTACTCCTCTCGCATTGCGTCCACGGGCTTGATTGCCATTGCGCGGAGGGCGGGGGCGAGGCCTGCCAAGACGCCGACGATGCTTACGCCGATTGCTGTGGCGACCGCCGTCCAAAATCCGATTTGGAAATGCGCGGGGCGTTCCGTCGGCATACTTTCCATTCCTTGAAGTATCAGCACCGCGAAAATAATTCCGCACATTCCCGCCACCAATGTCAGGACGATGCTTTCGCCGATTATCTGACCGAGAATTATTCGCGGCGTCGCTCCAATTGCGCGGCGGATGCCAATTTCAGTGGTGCGCTCCTTGACTGTAACCATCATAATGTTGCTCACGCCAATTGCGCCCGCGAGTAATGTGCCGATGCCCACCATAATTATCATTATGTTGACACCCGTAAACATTCCTTCTATCATTTGGAACAGGACTTCGGTGTTCATCACCTCAACTGCCTGATTGTCAGTGGGGTCAAAAGAGTGGGCACGTGCCATTGTTTCGCGCATTTTGGGGATTATATCGCTCATAACAACGCCTTTTTTGGCTGTTACGGCAATCATATCAACGCGGTTGCCACGGTGCATAATCTGTTGCATCACGGTAATCGGGACAATCATATTAGTGCCGGGCGCACTGCCAAACGATATGCCGCCAGTAACGTTCCAATCAACGCCAACTATCTGATAATGAATACCATTAACCTCAATACGTTTGCCGCAAGGGTCGCTGCCGTCGGGGAAAAGTTCTTGATAAGTCTTTTTGCCGATGACGCACACTTTGCGTTTTTGGAGCATATCAACATTATTGATGTAACGCCCGAAACGCATTTTTGGACCCGTGATGAAACGGTAATCGGGAGCGTTGCCGGTGATTCCAACCTCGGCTTTGCGGTCGTTGTAGATGGCATTGCCGCCGCTTGCAAACAGCATCGGGGTTACGACGTCGAGTTCGCTGACATTGGTTTTAAGGCGTTGAATGTCATTGATTTCCATACTCCACCAACGGCCTTTGCGGAAGCCTTTGTAGGGTTTTGTGGTTTGCTCCGAAAACAGCATCGCCGAATTGGTCGCAAAGCCCGCAAAATTGCTGTTGAGCATCTGTTTCATGCCCTGTCCGCCGCCCAACAACGCCACAAGCATAAACACGCCCCAAAAGACACCAAAGCCGGTGAGGAATGTCCTCGTTTTGTTTCTTGTTAATGAATCAAGTTCTATAACCATTTTATTTTTTTTTTTAACAACGAATTAAACGAATGTAACGAATTTTTTGCCGCAATGTAGAGACGATGCGCACATCGTCTCTACGACGAATGAAACAAATACGTATTTGGTTCATCAGGTTTGTATTTGTTCAATTCGTTGTAGAGACGCGATTAATCGCGTCTTTACATAAATTGAAAGTCATTCGTTTTAATTCGTTGTTCAATAATTAATTACTATTTAAAGCATTTATCGGTCTGATTCGCGCAGCCTTGATTGATGGAATCAAACCTGCAATTGTACCGGCGACGACGAGGACGATAGTTGCCTCGATGCAGATTGCAATGTCAACTGTCGGGTTTACGAAAATGGATTCGCTGCCCCACCCCATATCGTATTCGGAGTGTCCAAACTGCCTGTCCATCACTTCCGTTGCAACCACGCCGAGCACCATTCCAATGTAGCCGAAAAACGTTGTAATTATCACGCTTTCAATAATAATCATTTTCAAAATCGACCACGGCCTTGCGCCTATTGCCTTGCGGATTCCAAATTCGCGGGTGCGTTCTTTGACGGTGATGAGCATAATGTTGCCCACGCCGACAATACCGCTCAGTAATGTAAACAACCCCACAATCCAAAGGAAAGTCCTGATGATGTCCATACCGGATTGCATTTGGAGATTGTCGGTGAAACGGTTCCAAAGCCAAATCGCGCTTCGGTCTTCGGGTGCGGCTTGGTGATTGGCGTTGATGCGGGCGCGGTAGATGTTTTCAAAAGCCTCGTTGCTCTCCTCGTCGGGGAGTCCGTGGAATGTAAACTCGATGCGTCCGGCATCGTCGCCACGTCCAAAAATAGTCTGAATCGTGGAATATGCCGAAAAAGCGTCGGCGCGTCCGTTTTCATCGTCCTTGAAAATTCCAACAACACGGAACGCAAACGCATTGACTTTCACCCACTTGCCGAGCAACGACTTGTAATCGCCGTCGGGATTGAGTTCCTGAGCCTGTTTGTTGCTGAGGATGAGGACTTTGCGGTGTTCGTCAATGTCAATTTTGTTGATGAAACGACCTACAAGCATCTCTACCTTGTTGATTTTGTTGTGGTTAGGACCCACGCCCGCAATCCAAGTCGTCAGATAATGCTGACCGTTGGAGATTGTCAGGTTGCTTGTATAGAGCATCGCGCCAACTTCATCGACAATGCCTGAAAACTCGCTACCAGTGATGGCTATATCGCTGTTTTTCAGGCGAATATAACGACCTTCCTTCAATCCATTGTAAGGCTGCGACGTTGTGCCGCCATAGACAACCATAGTGTTGTTAAAACGACCCTCGGTCTGTTGCGTGATGCCGTTGATGAGACCGTTGCCCGCGCCGAGGAGCGTGATGAGCATAAAAATGCCCCACGCCACCGCAAAACCCGTGAGAATCGTGCGGAGTTTGTTGTTGCGAGCCGTCGCCCAAATTTCTGACAAAATATCGTTCATTTCATCATACCATTAATGCCGAACGGCGAGGAATTGTGGTCGAGATTTTCCTCGATGTTGCCAATGATGCCGTCCTTGATGTGAATAATTTTGTTGGTTTCGTTGGCGACGCCGCTCTCGTGCGTTACAACCACGATTGTAATATGCTCGTCGGCGTTGAGGGATTTCAGGAGTTGCATCACCTCCACGGACGTCTTGCTGTCCAATGCGCCCGTAGGCTCGTCGGCGAGGATTATCTGCGGCTGCGTGATGAGTGCACGGGCAATGGCGACGCGCTGCCTCTGACCGCCCGAAAGTTCGTTGGGGTAGTGGTGCCACCAATCTTTAAGTCCCAATCTGTCAAGGTATTCCATTGCGAGATTGTGGCGTTTGCGCTTACCGACGCCCTGATAATAGAGCGGCAGTTCCACGTTTTCCACGGCGGTCTTAAAGCCTATCAGATTGAACGACTGAAAGATGAATCCAATCATCTTGTTGCGATAGACCGCCGCCTTGGATTCGGAAAGGTCTTTGATTGGCACGCCGGCGAGTGTGTAAAGTCCTGAGTCATAATTATCAAGGATGCCCAAGATATTGAGCAACGTCGATTTTCCCGAACCCGACGCACCCATAATCGAGACAAACTCGCCCTCATTGATATCGAGGCTGATGCCCTTCAATACGTGCAGCGGTTGCGCCCCGTAATAAGTTTTGTTGATGTTTTCTAAGTGTATCATTTTTTTATGCATTATGCATTTTAACGGCTGTTCCGAAGGCGATGATTTCGGCTGCGCCTTCCATTACTGCCGACGTTGAGTACCTAATGCCGATGATTGCGTCTGCGCCAAGTGCCTCAGCCTCAGCCACCATACGCTGTGTAGCCTTTTCGCGAGCCTCCGAGAGCATATCGGTGTAGCCCTTGATTTCGCCGCCGACAAGCGTCTTAAACGCCGCCAAAATGTCGCGTCCAATGTGCTTGGACTGCACGATGTTTCCTTTTACCAATCCGAGCACATCGTAATTCTGTCCCGGAAGTGTTTCAATGCTTATGAGTTTCATTTTTTATATGTTTTTTGTTTGTTAATGTGTAATACATTCATTGTGCCATTGTTGTTAATTAGTTGGTTGGTAGGTTGTTATCGCTTTTTGATTGTTGTAAAAGTGTAAAATAATTTTACAGTAGCCGTAAAATTATTTTACACTTTTGTTTTTTTGTACCATTATGACAACCGAATTGCAAAAATGTTACAGGATTTTGTGTTAATTAGTGTTAATGGCTGAATTATTTTTTCACCGCCTTCACTTTATACCCCTGTTTTTTGAGCAAATTGAGGAGGCCTTTGTCGCCGATGAGGTGGCCGACGCCGACGGCAAAGAGGGTCGATTTTTCTGACATAATCGACGGCATTTTCTGCGCCCAATTCTCGTTGCGGCTGTCAAAAACCTTGCTCTCAACATTCCCAAAATCATTTTCAGATTGGCGTACTACATCGTTGATACTTGCAAGGTTGAACGACTTGTAGGCGTCCACGAGGCTCTTGACAATTTTTTCGCTCTCTGCCTTATTTCTAAATGACTCAATCATTTTGACGTACTGTTCGTGGAGCGGCATTTCCAAAAGCGAGGTCAGCATTTCGATTTGGAACGAGTAGTACTCCAATCCAAACACGGGCTTGCTCTGACCGATTGCCTTCTGTTGGATGAACATATCAATTATCGGTTCCGGAGACTCAGTGGCAGTGCCTTCCGCCATTGCCTTTTGAAGTTTCATCATTTCCGAGACCTGACCAATCGTTGTCATCAACACCACCGGATAGAACTGCAACAGCAAGGCGTACTGCGGACTTTTGAGGTCGATGTTGTAGTTTTCATTGACGACGCGGCAGAGAGCATCAAACTCTTGCTCCGTCATAATCTCAGTAGCGACGGAGTCTGAGGGCAACATCATCATTTTAGCGATGGAGAGGAGTGTGTCTTGGTTGGAGATGTGGCGCATATCGAGTTCGCCGTACACCTGTTCAACTTCGTCAATCACACGGTTGGCTCCCGGAATGGTGTCCAAGAAACTTGCTTTGACAACGTGGCAAGTTCCAATCACGTAGGACGGTTTTTTAAGTCCGTTGCCCGAAATCTTGTAGAGTACTTGGGCGTTTGCTGCGAGTGACATCATCACTGCGCAAATCAATGTCAGAATCTTTTTCATAATTATTTACGATTTTTGATTTGTTATTTTTTGATTTATTGACAATTGGCAAAATACATTGATTATGCCAAATTTGTAATCGTTTGTTTTGCAATTAATTACTTTTTGGGGGCATTGTAAAAGTGTAAAAATTTTTTACAGTGATTGTAAAAGAAGTTTACACATTGTATTTTGCCACCACTTCATCAATTTCAATCCCTAACATCCTCATCTGCCTGAAAACTTCGGGCAGGGTCTGTTTCATAAATTCGTCGCGGCGGATTTTTATGATGTGCTGTTTTGCGCCATTTGTAACGAAATAGCCGAGTCCGCGCTTGTTGTAGATGATGTCCTCCCGCGAGAGAAAATCGTATGACTTGACGACGGTGTTGGTGTTGACTTCCAACAACACAGCATATTCGCGGACAGACGGGATGCGGTCGTCGTCCTTGTATTTGCCCGCGATTATCTCGTCGCAAAGCCGGTCGGCTATTTGCAGATAGATGGCTTTTTCGCTATTGAAATTCATAGTTCACCTGTGTTTGAGTGTTGATAGAACCACGTATTATATCTTATCTTCTTGAAGCAATAGTATGATAAGAATAGTATTGCAACTATCAATATTGTAGTGAATATCTTTGATCCAAAGCCGTCGAAGCCTAATAGAACATTGTCATCGCCACCAAGCAATGCTTTTATATTCTTGATTAACGCCAAATACATTGTTCCACCGATAATCATTCCATAAATGAACGGAATTTTGCGGATTGCCGTTCCTGCATAGTAATTCAATGCCCAATAGCCAATCAATGTGAATGGCTCCAAGAATGTAAATAATCCCGGAGATTTCGCCCAAAGACCGTCTGTCGCTGCGATGATGCCAATAGTTAACGCTTGCATTATTATCTGCGACGTCAAGATTGCGAGATATTTCTCCAAATGCGAGGCGGGTATGGAGATAAACTGTTGACGCACAGGCTGTTTATCAATTGGTGAAAGCACCAACGATGCCACCACGCCTACCGCCACAAAGAGGATTATGGCGAAAATCCTGCCGTCGGAATCAAAATGACTCCAACTTGACACGAGTCCCGCAATGATTGCTACGGCTGCAATGACGGACAAGGTGAGGAGCGAGTTTTTCATACTCACGGCTGCAAACCATCTGAAAAAACTTGCGTACCGGCTGAATGTGAATTTGTTTGTGTTCATAGTTTTTGATTGTTGACTGCGTTGTACAAAAGTTCGAGATTGACGGGCGTTTCCGTGCTGCGCGGAGTGCGGCGGGCGATTACGGAAGTGCCTTGCAAAGAGTTTTCGGAGTAGATGACGCCGCCCATTTGGTCGTCGGTGCGGTGTTCAAATACGTATTCGGTGGCGATGTCGGCGATTGACTTGTCCATCAGCATTTTCTTGTTGCCAAGTATCAGTACGTGGTCGATGATGTTTTCCACGTCGTGTACTTGATGTGTGGAGATGATCATCGTGCGGTCGTCGGTCATATTCTGCGCAATCACCTTGCGGAAAAGGCTTTTTGACTCGATGTCGAGGCCGTTGGTGGGTTCGTCCATCAGGAGGTATTTGGCGTTGGTGGCGAGCGCAAAACTCATATACACCTTCTTCTTGGTGCCCATAGAGATTGCGCCGAGGTCGGAGATGTCGCCGATTTCAAAGTCGTTGAGACATTTGCTGAAAATCTCGTCGCTGAAATCGGGGTAGAACGGACGGTTGAGTTTTACATACTTTTTGAGCGACATATTGGGCAGTTCAAACTCCTCGGTAACAATGAAAATCTTGCTCATTGTCAATGGGTTGTGGTCGGTAACAACATCGTCGTCGATTCGCACCTTGCCCTTGCTCGGCCTGTTGAGACCCGCCAAAAGGTGAAGCAACGTTGATTTTCCCACGCCGTTTTTGCCGAGGAGGCCGTAGATTTTGTTCTCTTCGAGCGTCAGGCTGAAATTCCAAAAAACGCTATTATCCTTGGTGGAATAGTTCTTCCATTTCGCCGGATAATTGTAACTTATTTTGTTGACCTGTATCATAGCATTTTGTGTTTAGTTTTACTGTTATAGTGTAGCACTCTAATAGTACACCGCAAAAGTATGATGAGAAATTTGAATGTGCAAATTTTTTGGGGGGAATTTTCGTTGGATTAAGGTTTTTTAACAAATAAAAAAAAGAGACGTGATAGGTGCGTCTCTTTTAATTGATTGAAAATCAGTGGAGTATTAATACACCATCCACGTCAGCAACATTGCCACCAACGTTGACACCACGACGCTCACCAAGCCGGGCATCATAAAACTGTGGTTGAGGAGATATTTGCCGATGACAGTGGTGCCGGAGCGGTCAAAATTGACTGTTGCGATGTCGCTCGGATAATTGGGGATGAAGAAATATCCATAAACGCTCGGCAACACGCCCAACAAAACAGGTCCCGGAATGCCGAGAGAGTAGGCGAGAGGCAGCATCGAAACCACCACCGCACCTTGCGAATTTATCAGCACTGACACCGCAAAAAATGCAAACGCAATTGTCCACGGATGTTCGCTTACGATGCCTTCCAGGCCGCCTTTCATCACGTCAAGATAGTTGCTGAAATACGTATCCGCCAACCACGCAATGCCGTAAATCGCCACAACAGCCACCATACCGCTCTGCCAAACCGCGCCGCCGACAGCCTTTTTGGGTGCGGCCTTGCAGAAGATAATCATAAAAGCGGCGGCAGTAATCATCACAATCTGAATGATGATGTTCATACCGATAGGTTTGCCATTGAAAGTCGGGCGAAGGTCGTGTCCCGCGATTTGGAACACTGAGTACATCACAATCAGCAACAATGCGCCTACAAAAATGTAAACTGCGCGTTTTGCCTCCTTGGTGATTTCCTTGTCGAGGAGAGTTGCCTCCGAACCGTACATATATTCCTTCATTTTGGGATCTTTGAGACGCTCTTGGAATTGCGGGTCTTTGTCGAGGTCGAGACCACGCTTGTAACTGAGAGCCGCAGCTGCAATCAATCCACACAGACACGCCGGAATCGTAATGCCAATCACCTGCAAGTTGTTGACATCAAAACCGTTGGCATTGGAGATAACCACAAACGAAGCCACCGCAGCCGCAATTGGCGAACACGTGATGCCCACCTGACTTGCAATGCTCGCCACGCCGCAAGGACGCTCAGGACGGATGCCTTTTTTGAGCGAAATGTCGCAGATAATCGGCATCAGGGTATAGACCACGTGTCCCGTTCCTACCAAAACGGTAAGGAAAAACGTACACAATGGTGCGAGGAAGGTGATGTGGTTTGGGTGTTTGCGGAGTAGTTTTTCCGCCAACTGAATCAGCCAATCCATACCGCCCGACGCCTGCATCATTCCCGCGCACGTAACGGCGGCAATGATGATGTAGATGACATCAGTGGGTGGATTGCCGGGTTTTAGCCCGAAGCAAAGGACCAACAGCGCGAGTCCAATGCCCGAAATCGCACCGAGCGCAAGGCTGCCGTACCGCGAACCCACGTACAGCGCACCAAGTACGATTAACAGTTCAAGAATCATTGCAATGTCCATAATATTAGGGTTTTAAAGGGTTAAATGAATTGTTTTGCTGCCAAAGATAAAAATATTTTCCTAATCCAAGAAAATTACTTTTCTAATGTCGGCGGATGACGCTCCGATTTCCAATTGAATACGTCCTGTTTCGGGGACGAATGAGTGGCGTGTTTCGTCCCAATATGAAAGGTCGCTCTTGGACACTTTGAGTATCACCTCTTTGGTTTGCCCTGCCGGTATCGAGACGCGCTCAAAGGCTTTCAACTGCCTTTGGGGATGTTCTACCTTGGATTCCGGGTAACTTGCATACAACTGCACCACCTCGTCGCCATCGCGTTTGCCAGTGTTGGTTATTGATACTGAAACATATACATTCTGCTTGTCTTGTTTTTGCACACGCGCTTGTTCGTAATTGAAACTTGTGTAACTGAGACCGTAGCCAAACGGATAGAGAGCCTCGCCCTTGAAATACATATACGTGCGTCCGTGGCGGATGTCGTAATCGAGGATGTGTGGCAGGTCAAGGATGTCGCGCACCCAAGTCTGATTGGTTCGTCCGGCAGGGTTGACTTTCCCAAATAAAACGTCTGTTACGCCATATCCCTGTTCCTGCGAACAATGTGTTACGTGAATGATTGCGGGCAGATGGTCGTTGCTCCAATTGATTGCGTAAGGGAAACTGCTCACAAGTACAAGCACAATGTTGGGGTTGATGGCGTAAAGGCGGCGGATTTCGTCTTCGTCGGGCAGTTGGAGCGAGTGTCGGTCGTTGGCCTCGCGTCCGTCGCTTGGTACGGGGCAAACCTTCCAAGTGCGGTCGGTGCCGTAAGGATGATTGCCGGTACAAACAAGCACCATATCCGCCTCCTTTGCCAAATCCTCGGCGCGTCCAAATTGGTTGTCGGGTGCGTAGAGAATTTCAATGCCGTTCTGTTTGCCAACATTCTGCATTGCTTTTAGAATTGTGTTTTCGTAGGGTGCTGTGCCGCTGTACCAATCGTAAATTATCTTGTCGGTGTAGGGACCAACCACTGCTATCTTTTTCACTTTCTGAGGGTTGATGGGCAGGGTTTGGTTTTCGTTTTTGAGGAGGACAATGCTTTTTGCAGTTACCTCGCGGACAAATTGCTTGACTTCTTCGCGCTCGTATGGCGGCATCGCTGTGGTGTCTTTGCCGATGTTGGCGTATGGACATTTGTCGTCGAGAAGACCAAGTTTAAGAGCCACGTAGATATTGCCGCTGATTGCATTTTCGATGTCCGCCTCGGTTATAAGACCCTTTTCAACGGCTTCTTTGAGATTTGGAAGAAAACGGTCGAGAAACTGGCTTGTACCGGCTTTTACCACACCGGCTGCTGCGGCAGTTAAGTCGGGATAATAATGATGCGCGGTAAGGAGCAAACTAAATGCGCCTCCGTCGGTGCAGATGATGCCGTTGTTGCCCCATTCCTTGCGGGCGACTTCGTTGAGGCAGGGATGGACAGCCATTGGAATTCCGTTCCATTTGTTGTACGACGCCATAAAGGCACGGCTGCCGCCTTCGGTGATTCCCTTATAGAAAGGGTAGGAGTAGTATTCGCGGAACAGTCGCTCGTCAAAATCGCTCGAAGTGGAGTCGCGACCGTCCTCGTTGCTGTTGGCAAGAAAATGCTTCATCAGGGCGCAGGTTTTCCAATAGCGCGTGTCGTTGCCTTGAAGACCCTTTACCATAGAGATTGTTAATTGTCCCACGAGGTATGGATCCTCACCATAACTCTCTTCGGTGCGTCCCCAACGTGGGTCGCGTGCCAAGTCAGCATTTGGAGCAAACACCACAAGACCTTTGCGGCGTGCAATGTTGCCCTGCGCATACCAACGGACTTCTTCCGCCTCGATTTCGCCAATTCGTTGAATCAATGAGCGATCCCAGGTGCATCCCATTCCGTATGCCTGAGGGAAAATGGTGGTTGGCAGGTCGTCGGGCACTTCCTTGCCATCCACCGTTTTGACTCCATTGTTGCGCGACGGGCCGCCGAGTGCCAATCCGTGCAATCCCTCGTAGCAGCCGTAGATGGGCACTCCAAGTCGTTGAGTGCCAAGCATTGGCGACATCCACATCATCTTTTCTTCGAGTGTTAGATGCTTGATGAAGAGTTGAACACGCTTGTTGTCGTCCAGTTTTGTGTTCTGGAAGTCGTAGGGTTGGGCTGAAATTGCTGATGCCACAAGACAAACAGCAATCATCATTAGTAGTCGTTTCATATTATGAATTTTTTTAGTTATTAATTATTTCTTCTTATACCAATCCTGCAACACATAGAACGCCTTTTTCTTCTCGCCTTTG
>CAMJWL010000106.1 GCA_946409405.1 uncultured Bacteroidales bacterium | reverse complement strand
AGCTTCTTCGCGGCGGCGACCACGGCCTTGTCGGCAGCGGTCGTCTCGTCGAGGATAATCTTGCGGAGGCGGATCGACTTGGGCGTTACCTCTACGTATTCGTCGGCCTTGATGTATTCCATACATTCTTCGAGCGACATCTTAGTAGCAGGCTCAATCAAGATTTTGTCGTCGGAGCCGGCGGCACGCATATTGGTGAGTTTTTTGGTCTTGCAGACGTTTACTACAATGTCGTCCTGACGCGTGGTCTCGCCGATGATTTCGCCGGTATATACCTCGTCGCCCGGATCAATGAAAAATTTGCCACGGCTCTGCAAGTTGTTGATGGAGTAGGGGATGGCAGTGCCGGTCTCCTGCGCGATGAGCGAACCATTGCGCTCCTGAGACATTTCGCCGCGCCAAGGCTCGAAGTCCTTGAACCTGTGAGCGATGATAGCCTCGCCTTCGGTCGATGTGAGAATCGGGTTTGTAAGACCGATGATGCCACGCGACGGTATCGCAAATTCCATAAATACACGGTCGTCCTTGGTCTCCATACTGAGCATATCGCCCTTGCGACGCTGCACGAGGTCGATGACCTTCGACGAGAAATTCTCGGGAACTTCTACCGTCAATTGCTCTATCGGTTCCAATTTCTGACCGTCAACTTCCTTGATAATTACCTTGGGTTGACCAAGTTGCAATTCGTAACCCTCGCGGCGCATGGTCTCGACGAGCACTGCAAGGTGCAGGATGCCACGGCCAAATACTTGGAGTTTTTCGGGCGAGTCGGTGTCCTCTACGCGGAGGGCGAGGTTTTTCTCGGTCTCCTTCATAAGACGCTCGCGGAGGTGGCGCGACGTTACAAACTTGCCTTCCTTGCCGAAGAATGGCGAATTGTTGATGGTGAACAACATGCTCATCGTAGGCTCGTCAACGTGGATGCGGGCGAGTTCTTCGGGGTTTTCGGGGTCGGCAACAGTATCGCCGATGTCAAACGAATCGAGGCCGAGGATGGCGCAGATTTCGCCGCATTGGAGTTCTTGTTTGCATTTTTCCTTGCCAAGACCTTCAAAAGTATAGAGTTCCTTGATGGTGGATTTTTCGATGGAGCCGTCTGCCTTCATCACGGCAACGGTCTGTCCCGCCTTGACGCTGCCACGGTAAATCCTACCGATGGCGATGCGTCCCTGATACGACGAATAGTCCAACGAACTAATCTGCATCTGCAACGGGCCTTCTACAACTTTGGGCGCGGGGATGTATTTGATAATCAAGTCCAAAAGGTACGAAACATCCTGTGTGGGGGTCTTCCAATCGGGCCCCATCCAACCTACCTTGCTGCTGCCGTAAGCCACGGGGAAGTCGAGTTGGTCTTCGGTGGCGTCGAGGCTAAACATCAGGTCAAACACCTGCTCGTACACCTGTTCGGGAGTACAGTTTGGCTTATCGACTTTGTTTACTACAACGATAGGCTTCAATTTGAGTTCGATTGCCTTCTGCAAGACAAAACGAGTCTGCGGCATCGGGCCTTCAAAGGCATCCACGAGCAAAATAACGCCGTCAGCCATATTGAGCACGCGCTCCACCTCGCCGCCAAAATCCGAGTGTCCGGGGGTGTCTATGATGTTGATTTTTACGCCCTTGTACCTTACGGAAACGTTCTTAGAAAGAATCGTTATGCCGCGTTCGCGTTCGAGGTCATTATTATCGAGGATGAGATCCCCGGTCTCCTGATTGTCCCTGAACAGATGGGACTGATGCAGAATACGGTCAACCAAGGTCGTCTTGCCGTGGTCAACGTGCGCTATTATCGCTATGTTCCTGATGTCTTGCATTGTAGTATAGTGTTGTATTTCAGGGCGCAAAGATACAAAATATTTATAAAGGTTTATGTTATTTTTTTTTTAAGTTTTTACGGATAGTAATGTGGTGCTTGCAACTATCTGAATTGTAATTCGCTAAAGCAGAATTGGACAAATTTAAAGTAGCACTTTAAATTTGTCCAATTCTGTTATATAGTGCTGATATTCAGATAATTAATATACCCATTTTCGGGCGATTGGCTTTCGGAGTTGCCGGTATAGATGACGGTGCTGCGAGTATTTTCCGTCGGGAAGAGGGTGCGGAAGTATTTTAGATTCTTGTAAAAAACCGAATTGATGGACGGCGCAATTTTTACCTCGTAAGCGTAATATTCGCCGCCAACCTCCTGCACCAAATCAACCTCCTTCTGACTTTTGTCGCGGAAGAAATACAAATTGTTGTCCAACCCGCGATTGTATTGTTTTTTGAGAAACTCGCATACAACCATATTCTCAAAAATACTTCCTCTAAGTGGGTGTGTTTCAATCTGATGAGCAGAGTTGATGCCGAGCAAATAACACACAAGTCCAACATCATAGAAGTAAATTTTGGGAGTTTTTACCAAGCGTTTGTTGATGTTTTTGTAAAACGGCGGCAACTTAAACAGTATGTATGAAGCCTCCAAAACATTGAACCACTCTGTTATCGTTGGAACAGATACTCCAAGTTCGTTTGATAGGCTCGATGCATTCAACTCCGTGCCAACGCGGGCGGCGCACAAAACAACAAACCTTCTGAACTCTGAAAGATTTTTGATGTTGACAACTTGTTGAATATCACGCTGTATGTATGTGGCATAATATTGTCGGTAAACATCCTGTGGCGGAATGTTTTTCGCCCAAACAGCGGGGTAAAAACCTTTGAACATTATCTCAAAAAGTCCTTGACGACGGTCGTCTTCGTTGAGTTCTGATAACGACAACGGCAACAGCGACAGCACTGCCGTCCTTCCTGCGAGCGACTGCGTTACTTTTTGCGACAAAAGGAAATTGTTGCTGCCAGTCAGTACAAACCGAGCGTCCTCGTATTCGTCCACAACTACTTGAACCACCGAAAAAATATCCGGCATATTCTGTACTTCGTCGATTATCAGACCTTTACGATTTTGCACCAAATAATCTTTGCGGTTGATTTCCAACTCGGCGACTACGGTTTCATCCTCAAGGTTGATATATTTGTACTCCGCAAAAGTCTTTTTGCAGAGCGTAGTCTTCCCCGACTGCCTCGGTCCCGTTATCGTAAGCACCTTAAAATACTGCGACAGTCGTATTAATTCATTTTCTAATTCTCTGTAATACATATCATTAAATTAAAATTGGACAAATTTAAAGTGCTACTTTAAATTTGTCCAAAATTACAAAATATTTTTGATAATCAAAAGGTTGGTGGAAGAATTTTTTTATTTCTCAAACTCCAATATCTCGCATTGGTGCTTCTTTGATTTTTCGTCGTAGTTGATGCCGACGAAAAGGAGATTGCCTTGGTAATGCTCCAAACTGTCGTAGTATTCTTTGGCTTGGATTTGGGATAATGCGCTTTCGGTTGAGCCGTTGCGTTTTAGTTCGATAATCATTGCCGGTTTGCCGGGGTAGAATGGAATGAAAACTACGTCGGCGAAACCTTTGCCGGTTGTCATTTCCTTGATGACGGTGTATTCGTTTTTTGCATAAATGTACGCCAAATATATCGCCGACATCAAAGCGTCCTCGTTGTTGTAACTGCGGTTGGATGCGACGTGGATATGGCTTTTGTCAAGTGCCTTTTCTACGGCGCGGCAGTTTTTCAGAAGTGTTTGATTCAGAAGTTCTTCCGACGATTTGATAATCTTGTCGGTTACGGAATAATTTTTCAGAATCGATACCGCACGAAACCATTCTTTTTCTACCTCCTTGTTGGGTATTCGGCAGGTTTTGTCGTCCTTATTATAAGCCAAATAGCCGAGGTGTATAAGGTAAGTGAGCACATCGTCTTTCACCACAAAATCGGTCATTGTGTTGAGGTACATACCCGTGTCCACCTTCACGCTTTCGCCCGCAATCATACGTACAACGTCGTCTTTTATGCCCTTGTAATTTTCTTTCAGACGGTCGGTAATTACTTGATATGTAGATGTTTTGCTCCAAAAACTCTCGATGCTTTTGGTCTGCATACATTTAACTACCGATTCGGGATTGTAAATTTCAAAACCATTTTGGGCGTATCCGTCATATTCGCGTTTACATTCTTGGAAATCAACGCCGAATTTTTCACAAAGCGGTTTTACTTCTTCGTCAGTAAAACCCACATATTCAGCGAGATTGTATGCGTTAAGAATTGTATATTCCTCAAAATTGTTGAGTTTGCTCTGAACTCTGTCCCTCACCACGGGCAAAATTCCTGTGATGTATGCAAGTGCAATAGCCGGACGCAGGGTGTTGCTTTTGAACAATCCGTTCAAAAATTTCAAATACTCGCCAAACAAATGTGTTCCAAATTGATCGCGCACAAGACAGTCGTATTCGTCGAGTATGATTACAAATTGTTCGCCTGTGGCAGAGTAAACATCTTGAATGCAATTCGCCAAGGTCGCGTTGTCAGCAAATTTTACATTTGGGAATTGTTCCTTAAATTCCTTGCGTAATCTTTCTGTCAGCAATTCAAGCATTCCTTCATTTTCAGGAGCGTTTTGATATTCGCTGGCTACATCTATTGCTATGAAATTCAGTTTGTTGAGGTATTTTTCGTAATTGTCCGCCTTGGAAATCTTCAAATCCTTGAACATCTCTCTCGAATCGCAACCTTTGGAATAGTAGGCGCACATCATATTAGTCGCGATGGTTTTGCCAAACCGTCGCGGACGCGAGACACAAATATAATTGTTGCCTTTGTCGATAAATTTATTTAGTTCGGAAATCAGCATTGTCTTGTCAATGTATATTTCCGCTGCCAATGTTCTTTTAAACAGAGTGTTCGATGGATTTAAATATATTCCCATAGTGTTCAAAAATTTGTTTTGTCCAACTTCTTACTTTATTCCTGCCTCTTTCATCAATTCGCGCAACATTTCAGGACACAAAGATACAAATTATTTGTTTTTCCCAAAAAAAATCCTCAACTTTGCGGATGAAATAAAAAACAGATTGCTATGGGACAGTTTATAGATTACGGAAACTTTGATTTCATTTTTTTAGTTTTCCTTTACCTTTCTGATTATTTCAAAAAAATGCACCAAAACTTCAACATAAAAAAACTGGCTGCCGCAATCTCTTGCAACAGCCAGTTTTTTTTATCAAGCGTGGCGGACGAGCCGTCCGCGTTCCAATTTTATTGCACAATCACTCTGAAGGTCATCTGCTTGCCGTCCACTACCGCCGTGCCGGTGTATTGACCGGCGGGGAGGGAAATGTGGTTGATAGCGGAGGCGTTGTCGATGCGCTTAACGAGCATGCCACTGTGGTTGAAAATCATTATCGAGACATTGCCATCGACGCTCTCCACATTTTCGATTTCCACGGTGAACTGCTGGTTGGCATATACGGGGTTAGGATAGACCTTAACAGACGATGCTGCAACCTTAGAAATTGCCTTGGTGGGCTTGAAAGGACAGGAGAACACTACCCCACCGTCAGCCTTCATGATTTTGGCAGAATAAACCGCGTTTTGGAGTCCGCCCTTCTCCTGATAATACTGACCATTCTCGCCAACAATCGGCTTACCGTCCTTGTACCATTCATACGATGCAAATTCGCGGCTTGCATTGGATACATATACTACGTCGTCCCACTTGGTCTTGATGATGGCATCCTCGCCGTCCACACTGCCGTCCACATAGAACTCTACCGAATATACTTCCTTCTTATTGGCGAGGACGGTGTTTTCGAGCAACACAGTAGCCATGTACTTGCCGTATGGAACGTTGGACGGAATCTTCACCACGATAACACCGTCTGCGGGATAGGTGCCGGAGATTCTGCCAAGGCGCGTGTCGGAGAAGTTAACAGTGTAGTTGGTAGGCATACCGCTCGACACGGTACATTTGATAACAATCTCGTCGCCAGCGCAATAGTGAGAGAGGTCGTTTTGCTCATCGGAACTCATATAATCTATGGCAGAACTCCTGGACGCATCTACGTCCACACTGGCGGTGGCGGCAATCTCTACCGTCTTGATTTCGCCTTCCAGAGTAACATTGTTGACGGTGTAGCGGTCGGCATCATTGCCGGAGAGCGTGTAAGTAACGTAGATGGGCTGCTTGCCAGGCTTTGCGGATGCGAACTCGGCGGCGGCAGTTATCGTTACTTCGTCGTCGTTGATGATGTTAGAGAGTTCGGGCAATTTGGTAACGGTGGTGCTGGTGTTGCCATCGTAATCCTTGATGCTTGCCACCTCCACGCCGCTCGTCTGGAGCAGACGTTGAGCCACGTTGACATTGATTTTTGCAGTGGAGGTGATGGAGCCGCCATTGATGGTATAAGAGGCTGTAACAGTCTGTTTGCCAGGAGCCAGCAAACCTTCCACATCGTATGAGATGGTGCCACGCGCAGCATAAAATGCGTCCACCGCAGCCTTCACGTCCTTGCCTACAAGCGAATTGCCATATACAAGTGAAGCACCGTCCTCTACATTAAATTTGATTTCGGGAGAAGAAGTCAAGATGGTAAACTCTACCGACGTCTCAAAACCTTCGTAGTTGCCGCTGCCCTTCACAATTACCTTGCCTGTACCGGCCTTTACGTTGTCGGCGTATGTTACCACATAGTCGCTCGGATCGAGCAGCACATCGCCGTCATATACTACGACTTCGGGCTTGATTTCGCTGCCGGTCTCCACGTATGTGTCGGCATCCACAATCTCCGCCTCCACCGTAGTCTCTATGTTGCGCGGCTTGATGGAATAAGTGGCGGTCTGAGTACCCTTGAAGTTGCCAGTACCAGTAATCACAATCTTGTAATCTTTGCCGGCATTTACCGCACTCACGTCGCCAGACACTTCGTATTCAGGTACCATGCCATTGACCTTGACCTCAAATACGGGCTTAATCTTAAAGCCGGTGTACTCATACTCGTTGCCGCCCTTGAACACTACCACGCTGTTTGCGCCGCTGATGTCAAAAGGCTCGATGGTGTAGGACACCTCCAACACGCCTTTGTAATTGCCCTTGCCCTCCACCTTTGCGGTGTAATTGCCGGCGTTTTTGCTGTCGGCTGACAGGGTAACGGTGTAGTCTCTACCGGCAACGAGTTTAGCATTGTCGATGCCCAACACAGTAATTGTAGGCTTCTGCTCCGCGCCGTTGTAGGTCATCTTGCCATTGTCGGCAGATGCAGCGTTGTTGGCAAGCGGACGGGGCTGAATGTTGTAAGGATCCGCCTCTACGGTAAATCCTGAGTAATTGCCCTTGCCTGTTACCGTAACGCTTACAGCACCGGCATTGATATTGTCGCCAAACGCCACGTCATAATCCGTGTCTGCCGACAACGTGGTGCCGTCGTATGCCACAACGACTTCTGGCTGCTGAGCATTGCCGTCGTAGATAAACTCGGTCTTGTCGAGGGTTACAGTTACCTTAGTAGGATCCACCACGTCGGTAATGATAGTGTATTGTGCTGTGGTAGAACCATCGTAATGGCTGTTCTCTGCCGCCGTGAAGGTGATGGTGTAAGTGCCAACTTCCACGTTGTCATCGATGCCTGATACGGTGAACTCTTCATTGGTAAGTTCGTGGCCATTTGGGTCGGTGAGCGTGTAGGTGGGCTGCTGCTCGGTCTTGTCGTAAATGAACTCCGTAGCAGACAGTTCCACAGTAACGGCAGACATCTCAACCTTCTTGATGGTGAAGTATTCAGTACTTTCGCTGCCCTCGTATGCCCCAAGACCCGTGATTGTAACCTTGGCTGTATTGTCGCCAGGCTCTATATTGTCGGCATACTGAATATCGTAATCCGTGCCTTCCTGGAGCACATGACCGAGGTCTGTAACTTCCTTAACAGCGTTGATTTCCTCGCCGGTGTATGTGTATTCCTTGTTTTCGTTGGTAAATACCACCTGAACATTATCCACGTTGCGATGAACGATTTTGTATGTCAGTTCGGGGGACACACCGCTGTAATTGCCACTAAAATTCAATACCACAGTGTATGGACCACCGATTTCCTTGTTGGCAGAATAGTCGGCAGAGTAGTCCACTCCTTCGGCAAGGGTGTTGCCGTGCTTGTCGGTGATGACGTATGCGGGCATCTGCGGCTCGCCTGTCCATTGGATTTCGGGCATTTCGGCAGATTCGGGCTTTTCTACCTCTATTGTAATGTTATCGGCGGAGTACGGCATCGGCACAATGTCGAAGGTTACATTTTGCGTGCAACGACCCAAATAGTTGCCCGTGCCGTCCACAAAAACACTCGCCTCGCCTACGTTTTGATTGGCATCGTATGAGACGGTGTAATCCTGATCTTCCACGAGACAATATTGTTTCAAAGCGTCTGCACATACCGATATGCTGAGGGTCTGCGGTGAGCCGGTATATTCTTTCTCCTCCTCATCATCGATAGTTATGATATAATTCTCGATGCTCAATCCAACGATGCTGTAATCTACATTCACAGAGCCAGTGTAGTTGCCAATGCCAGAGAGCGTTACCGTGTAATCGTCAGCGTCCTTGTTGTTGGCATAGTCGCCTACGGTGTAGTCTTGTCCGGCGGTAAGCGTAATACTGTTGGCATCCGTTACAGTGAAGGACGGCACCTGAGCCTCGCCGGTATAGACTGGTGAGTCGCCGGCTACCACCGTGGCAGAGGCAATGTCTTGCGGATTGATGGTAAACAGCACCTCCTTCGCAGAGCCAGTGTATGTGCCGATGCCGGTGAGGGTTATTTTGGCAGTAGTGCCAGCGTTGACGTTGTTGTCGTAGGCGATGGTGAAGTCGCTGTCTTTGGTGAGAGTCCGTCCGTTGATGGAAACTGAAACCGTTGGCTCGATTGCGCTGCCAGTATAGGTGAAGGGGTCGCCGTTAACCACCACGTCGGCATCTTCGAGCGTCTTGTCCACAATATAGTATGTGGCTTGCAGGCTGCCGGTGTAATTAGGCTTGTTGTCGGCAGAAACAGTAAGGTTGTAAGTGCCTATTTCTGTGCTGACAACGTAGGTTAATGTGTAGTCGGTATAAAGGTCGAGTTTGTTATTAAACTCGTCGTACACATCTATGCTGGGATAGATCGGCTCGCCGGTGTAAGTGTAGATATTGTTCTTTTCGTTGTTAAATACAATCCTGGCATTGCTGAGATTGTATTTGGTGATAGAATAGTTGGCGGTAGTTCTGCCAGTGTAGTTGGTGGACGTGGGAATAAAAGTGGCAGTATAATTGCCAACAGCAGTCTTATTGATGCCAGCAACGGTGTAATCGTTGGTGCTGACTACATTATTGTCGCCAAAGGTGAGCGCAAAAACGGGATTCTGCGCCGTGCGGTTGTAAGGCAACTGGGCACCTGTGGGCGTTACGGTGATTTTGGCAAAACTGAGCGGATTGATTACGAAAGAGCCCGTCAAAGTGCCGGTGTAATTGCCCTTGCCTGTGATTGTTACATTGGCATTGCCAGCGTTGATATTATTGCCGAAAGACACAGTGTAGTCCTCATTTACACTGTTGAGCACTTTGTTGCCGTCCTTCACTACCACATCGGGAGTAATGGACGCGCCATTGTACTCAGCAGCCGGTATCTGGCTGAGTGTGGCATACGTGCCTATGTTGCGAGGAATAATCTCGTAATCGGCTGTTACCTCGCCCGTGTAGTTGCCCGTGCCAGTATAGGTAATCGTGTAAGTGTTTACGTTGATGTTGTTGGCGATGGACGACATGGTGTAGTCTCTGCCATTCACGAGGGTGGTGTTGTTGTCCCTAAGTGAGTAAGCGGGAGCCTGAGCACTCTTGTTGTATTCGAGGGTGGTGCTGCCAGACGTAATCACTATCATATTGGTAGTGAGGGTTTTCGGCTTGATTGGAAAATACTTCCATGCAACGCCGGAGTATTTGTTGCCCTTGCCGCGCACTTCTACGTATGGCCTGGTGTCGCTTGCATTGGTATTGTTGCCATATTGATATACCGAATAGTCGGTGCCTTCCAAGAGGGTGTAATCTCCGTCGGTGAGCGTGATGGAAGGCTCTATTTTACTGCCGGTATATACAGGCTCGGCAGGGTCGAAGACGACCTCAATATCGCTGGAAGCAATGTCGCGCCTCCATATTGCATAGAGGGTGATATTGCCGGTAAGACTAATCAACGCCCTGTCGTTGTAATCGGTGCCGTTGCCGTCGGGTTCGGTGTTCCAATGCACAAAGAGATAGCCCTCCCGCTCAAAACTCATTGAGGCGAGCGATTTGAGTTGCTGAGGTGCGGTGGTGGTTTTTGCTATCGACTGGAACGCGAAATTACGATCCTCGATGTTGTTGTCGAAGGTGATGATGTTAAAATTGCCAGCGGTGAAGTAGCCGTTGCGAGTCCTACAAGCGAAGGGCAGATTAGCACCCTCCTGATAGAGGCAGTATGTGCCGTCGCTACCAACACCCATAAGTTGCGTATCGCCAGCAAACATATCGTCTGTCGCAGGATTTGAGTTGCGCCAGTCGGTATCGGACTTTGCAATAATCCTGGCAAGCGAAGAGCAGCCAGCAAACATGCTTTCCATGTGCTTTACCTTGTTGGTGGAGAAACTCTCCACGTTGACCTCCTTCAACGCCTTGCAACCATTGAACATATATGCCATGGTGGTAACCTGCGAAGTCTTAAACGAACCGAGGTCGATGTCGGCGAGCAACTCGCAATTGGCAAACATTGACGCCATACTGGTAACTGCCGATGTATTGAGGTATTCGAGGTCGCTAATCTCGGTGAGATTCTTGGCGTTGGCAAACCAATATGCAGTGGACGCGGGAAGTACTCCCGCAAAACTCTCGTCGAACACTACGTTGGTAACCTTGTCGAGAATTTCCGCCCAGGCGATAGGAGTGCCGTCGGCAGGAGTATTGATAACGTCGTCGCCCTGCCATACAGCAGTTACCTTGTTGCCGCCGATGCTCTTAAAACCTTTGCCGTGCGGGTCGGTAGTGTAGCCCACGCCGCTATATACAAAGGTGAGCGTAGTATTGTCCTCCGACCATACTGCAAATGCGTTTTTGATGGAATACGAGGTGTAGGTTTCGCCGATGTAATTGTTGATGCCTTCAAAATCCACCGAGTATGTGCCACCGCTGATGTTGTTGTCGGTATTGGTGATGATATTGTAATCTGTGCCTTCTATGAGGACATTGTTATTATTATCTCTGAGCGTAAACGTAGGCACCTGAGCCTCGCCATTGTACATCAGCACGGCATCCTCCGGCTCTATGGTAACGTCCATGAGGTCGTATTCTATAATGGAGTAAGTCAAGAAGAACGAACCCGAATACTCGCCTTGACCTACAATCTTAACCTCGTAATCGCCAACGTTGATGCAGTCGGTGGGCGGTATTATCCCGAAATCAGTATCGGCTTCGAGTTGCTTGTTGCCGTCCATTATCACATAGTTGTCGGGATATACGTTACTGCCAGTATATACGGGGTCGAAGAGTTCGAGATACGAATCGGCCTCGCAAAATACCTGTATATCCTTGCCCCAGCGAGCGTAGAGGGTGATGTTTGCGGATATGCGGATGTATGCCTCGTCCTTGTACGAGAT
>CAMJWL010000105.1 GCA_946409405.1 uncultured Bacteroidales bacterium | reverse complement strand
GCGAGGAGTCTCACGTTGTCCGCCGCTTTGAGGTCTATTGCTTTTTGTTCCATTTACTTTACAAAAATTTATTATTATTGTTAAACAAAATTTTAGTTTTCTCTCTCAGTTTCACCGCCTTGCGGCGGCTCTTTTTTTTACGAAAATTACCGTCAATTTGTTCGTCAATTACCATCAATTTCTATTCATTATTAACTCTTAAAAAAATTGACGACAATTGACGATTAAATTTTGGGTAATTGACGTTCCAAAAAATATGAACGCCGTAGGCGTTCCCGTTAATTTTCGTTCACTTCCGCAGCAAGTATTTGGCGAGGAGTTCGCGCACTTGCTGGTCGTTGGCGGGGCGGTCGATGTAACAGTCGCAACCTGATTCTGTGAAGGCTCGCTTGTCTTCGGCGGAGAAATACGGGATTTGCGCCACTGTGATTATCGACGGACTCGTCTTGCGGATTAGTTTCATCGCCTCGGTGCCGCTCATCATCGGCAGTTTCAGATTGGAGATTACCATCTGGACGTCGGAATTTTGCCTGTAAAGTTCAAACAACTCCTTGCCTGTCTTAGCCCTCAGAACGTTGACGCCGTATTTTTGCAGTGTTTCGTTGAGGAGGGCGAATGTAACGTCGTCGTCCTCGCCTACAAGCACCGATGTGCCGTCAAAACTGATTGTGGCGGAGTCGCCGGGGGTGATTTTGCCGCTGTTGTTGATGGGCAGCGAGATGTAGAAGATTGTGCCTACGCCTGGCGAGGAGTCAAACCAAAGTTCGCCGTTGAGCCGCTGTACGTATTCCTTTACGATAGAAAGTCCGAGACCGAGGCCTTTGTTTGAATTGTCGCAGGTCTTGATGCCGCGCACAAAGGGATCGAGCACCGTGTCCATGAGGTCGCTACTGATGCCGATGCCGCAGTCGCGCACGTAGAATACTGCCATGCCGCCGTTGTTTGACGCGCCTATTTCTATGGGACCTTTTTCGCTGTATTTGAGTGAGTTGCCTATTATCCTGTTGAGTATCGAGGTGAGCATCATCTCGTCGGTAAATATTTCCGCGCCGTCGCTAAACTCGTTGTTGATGGCTATCTCGATGTTGCGTTTCTGTGCCTTCTCGATGTGTTTTTGGCAGACGTTCTGGAGGAGGTTGCCGATGTTGACACGCTGCATGTTTACCGTTGTGCGGCCGATGATTACGTTGTTGTACTCCTGCACGGTGTTGATGGCGGTTACAAGGCATCCCGCGCTGTCCCTGATGCAGTCGGCATATTCGCAGAGGCGGTTGTGGTCTTCGGTGGCTTTGATGAGTTCGGAAAATCCTACGATGATGTTGGTATCGTTGAGGATTTCGTGCGAGAGTTTGGAGAGCATCTTCGCCTTGTAGTCGTCGTCTTCGGTGGCGCGTTCCTGAGCCTTGCGGTAGTCGCCTATTGATTTTTCGAGGCGGGCGTTAATCTCGGCGAGTTTCTTGTTTGACTCTTCGAGTTCCTTGGTTCGCTCCGACACGATGGTCTCCAAGTCGCGGTTAGACGATTGCAACGCCCGGTTTAACGTGCTGATTGTCAAGTGGCTCTTGACCCTCGCCGTCAACTCCTCTTCCTGTATTGGCTTGGTTACAAAGTCCACTGCGCCGCATTTGAACGCCTTTATCTTGTCAAATTGGCTGTTGAGGGCGGAGAGGAATATTACGGGGATGTCCCTTGTCTTTCGGTCGGCTTTCAGTTGACCGCAGATAGTGTAGCCGTCGATGTCGGGCATCATGATGTCGAGGAGTATCAAGTCGGGGCGGTATTCCATCGCCATGACCAACGCCTGTGTGCCGTTGTTGGCAGTGATGGTCTTGTAACCCCGCTCCTCCAACATTACTTGCACGAAGTCGGAGATAGACTGAGTGTCGTCCACTATCAGTATTGTTTGCATTATGTTGTTGACAGACATGATGTTAGTACAAGTTTTGGGCTTACGTGAAACTTCATTTTCTTTAAGGTACAAATTTTATGTTTTTTTGCCAATAAAAAAAATTTTTTTTGTATTATTTTTTGTGTTTAATTTTGTAGCATAAAAAATGAACCATCTTCAACCGATATTTTAATGGAACAGGAAAGCAACAACACGTTTTTAGGCTATCTGAAGGCATGGGGACGATTTTTTATCTCCCGCTACTTCATCAAAAATATTTGCATCTTCTTGGCAGTGGTGCTGATTTTTATCTTGCTGATAGTGCAGGGGCTCAAATGGTACACTCACCACACCGAGAAAATAAGTGTGCCGTCCGTGGAGGGCATGACCATAGCCGAGGCTCAGAAGGTTATCAAGGAGCGCGGGCTTGAGGCTGTGGTCAACGACAGCACTTACGAGTGCACCTCCAAGAGCATCAAGCCCGGCCATGTGATTCCCGGCGGGCAGTTGCCTACGCCCGGATACCAGGTCAAGAAGGGTAGGAAGATTTACCTCACGTACTTGGCGTACACCAAACAGCCCGCCACGATGCCCAACATCATCGGCGAGTCGAAGGAGACTGCCAAGTCGCTGATAGAGGGCGCGGGTCTTATCCCCGGCAAAATCACCGAGAAGGAAAACCCGCACAAGGGTCTCGTGCTCGAAGCCAAGGTGAACGGCGTGAAGGTGTCCGCCGGCAAGGAGTTGCACAAGGGCGACATCATAGACCTCGTGGTGGGCAAGGGCGAGGACGACGACACGCCTCCACAAAACTCCGACAACGACATCGACTTATTCAACCAAACGGACGACGAATTTTAACCCGAAGCAATGACCCGATTACTCCGCATATTGACATTAGCCACCGTCCTCGGCTTTGCGGCTGTGGACGCGGCGGCGCAGGCTCAGGACGAGATGTTAGAACTGCCGTTTTTCGACGACTTTTCGTACATCAGCGACGTTCCCGACGATTCGCTGTGGGTGCGCCACGGCGTGTCGGTGTGCCGCGACCTGCCAAAAAATCCGCCAAGCACAGGCGCGATGCTTTTGGACGCTTTGGATGGCAGGGGGCTATTCTACGCTAACGCCCGCTACGGCACCATAACGGCGGCAGACACGGTGGAGTCGCGGCCCATCAATCTCGACTACCCCGGCGAAAAGAGCATCTGGCTTAGTTTTTATTATCAGCGGGGTGGCTTTGGCGACCGTCCCGAACAGGGCGATTCGTTGGTGCTCGATTTCTATTCGCCGCCGGAGGATAAGTGGCTGAGCGTCAAGAGTTACGAGGGCGGCAAGAGTGCGCCGTTTGAGCAAGAGATGATTAATATCAAGGACGACCGTTTTCTCCAGAAGGGTTTCCGTTTCCGTTTTCGCAACTACATAAGCCTTGGTTCGTCGCTCGCGCCTGACCTCGTGAGCAACTGCGACCATTGGCTCATAGACTATGTGTCGCTCGACATCCATAGGCACGAGGGCGACACGGTATATAAGGATGTTTCGCTCACCAACACTCCTATTATAAAGGTGGGCGACTACCAACAGGTGCCGTGGAAGCATTATGTGCATGGCAACAAGCGCGACAATGTAAACTACATCATACATTACCGCAACAACGACAGCCGCGCCCGCCTCCTCGACTCCATCAACCTCACCCTCGCCCACGACGGCGAAGTGGAGAAGTACGCCCTCGGCACTTTCAACATGCCGAGTTATATGGATTTTGAGAATGTCAACGAGAATTTTGCATACACGTTCTCGTCCCGATACGACACCGCCGCGCATTACCAAGTTACCGTGAGGCTCGTGAGCGACGCGATGACGAGCGATTTTCCTGGCAACAACCAGGTAACTGTCAATAAGATTTTTTCTAATTGCTATGCCTTGGACGACGGCACGGCGGAGGCTGCATACGGTCTGCACGGCGAGGGCAGCGACGGCTCTATGATTGCGGTCAAGTTTAATACCTACATGCCCGACCGTCTGAGGGGCGTGTATATGTATTTTTGCCCCGTGTATAAGAATATGCAGGCGGATAATTTTGACCTGAAAGTTTGGGCTTGCGAGGGCGGGCTGCCAGTATCCGAAATCGCCACCAAGGACAACGTACCCGTCCCAAAGGACAGCACGGGATGTTTTATCTATATTCCTTTTGATACGCCGGTGGAGGTGAGCGACACTTTTTTTGTGGGTTGGCAGAAGAACGAAACAAGCATCATCGCCGTCGGTTTTGACCGCAACACAAGCACTCCAAACCACAAGTTTTTTAATATCGGCGGCGATTGGAAACAGAGCAAGGAACTCGGTCAGATAATGATTCGCCCGGTGTTTGGCGACGTGAAGACTGCAACATCGGAATTGGGCGCGGCGCATCAGTCAGTTCCCAAAAAACATCTCCACATATACCCAAATCCCGCCTCTACGGACATTACGGTAGAGTGGGGGAGTGGCGCAAGGAAGATGTTGGCTATTATCAACGCCCGCAGCGGTCAGATATTGAAGACGATGCGCGATGTGGAGGATGCAGCCGTCATCAGTCTTGATGGCATCCCTGCCGGCTCTTATATTATAATGTCGCCCTCCACCGGCGAGAGCGCAAAATTTTTAATTATCAAGTAAATAATGGCACAGATAGACGATATACAGGATCAGGACGATTTTATGGAGGATCCGCAGGAAACGATGTCCGAAAGGTTTCGCATTACCGTGGACGCGGGTCAGGATTTGGAACGCATAGACAAGTTTCTCGACAACCATATTCCCGGCATTTCGCGCAACAAGATTCAGGAGGCTGCCAAGGCGGGCTGCATCATTGTGAACGGCACTCCCGTCAAGAGCAATTACCGTGTGCATCCCGGCGACGAGGTGCAGGTGTTGCTGCCCGGCGAGCATCAGGAGTTCAGGGTTGTGCCAGAGGACATTCCTTTGGACATTGTTTATGAGGACGACGATGTGATTGTGGTAAATAAGAAGGCGGGCATGGTGGTTCATCCCGCGCATGGCAATCTTACCGGCACTCTCGTAAATGCGTTGGCGTTTCACCTTGGCGACAAGTCGCAGTTTGACAAAAACGACACGCGCCCCGGTCTCGTTCACCGCATCGACAAGAATACGTCTGGTCTCCTTGTTGTTGCCAAAAATGAACAGGCTAAGGTGCATCTGTCGCAGCAATTTTTTCACCACACGGTCAACCGTCGTTACCATGCGCTTGTGTGGGGCGACCTCGAAGAACCCACTGGCACTATTGTTGGCAATATTTCGCGGAGTCCCAAGGACAGGATGGTGATGTGTGTCAATCCGCCCGACAGCGGCATCGGCAAGCCCGCGATTACTCATTACAAGGTTTTGGAGCGTTTTGGGTACGTTACGCTCGTGGAGTGCAAACTCGAAACCGGCCGCACTCACCAAATCCGTGTACATTTTATGAGCAAAAACCACCCGCTCTTCAACGACGATATTTACGGCGGCAGCAAAATCCTTCGCGGCACCACGTTCTCCAAGTACAAGCGTTTTATCGAGAATTGTTTTACCATAATGCCCCGCCACGCCCTCCACGCCAAGACTTTGGAGTTTGTCCACCCTCGGACGGGCAAGTTGATGAGTTTTGATTCTGAGATTGCGCCCGATATGCAGGAGGTGATTAACAAGTGGCGCGTGTATTCTGCGGCAGGTAGGACTTGGATTGAAGATGGGGAAGGGGAATAAAATTGTATAGAATTGAAACGCAATGATAGGCACAATAAAACCTCAATATAACGACATTCATTTCTCGGGACACGAATCGTTCCCGTGCAGAACTCTTTGGCTCAAAAAGGGTTACGATTTTATTAAGAGCAACGGCAACTTTAATGCCGATGATGCTGTGGTAACTCTCGGCGTGGGCAAAAATATGGTTTCCGCCATCAGGTATTGGTACAAGGTGTTCGGGTTTAATAGCGAAAAGTTTGGTTGGATTGCCGATTACCTTTTCGACAACAACAATGGCAAAGACAAATATCTCGAAGACCTTGCAACTCTGTGGCTGTTGCACTTTTTGATTGTTTATTACAACGATGCCACACTTTATAATGTGTTTTTCGCTATGTTTCAACGGGAACGCAAAGTGTTTGACCGCGAACATATTTTGAATTTTGTTAAACGTAAACTCGTTGAGGCTCAAAAAGAAACCGCCTTCAACGAAAATTTATTTAGATTTATTTTTCACGTCTGTCAATACATCCTCAAAAAGAAACCGCCTTCAACGAAAATACTGTTAGACGCGACATCGCTACATTGTTGCTCAATTATTGTCTGCCTAAAAAGCCGCAGTCAAACGACGAATATTCCACTTTGTTGTTGGACCTCGACCTTATCCGTCAGACAGACAAGACCGACAAACACGACGAACAAAACAATTTCGACTACTATTTCAACATTTAGGGCAAACGTAAGGTTACTGACGAAATATTTCTTTTTGCAGTAATTGTTGCCAATGAAGATAATTCACAGGTGATTGATTATGAGATACTTCAAGAAATTGGACTGATTTTTTGTATGACCGATTTGGAAACAATCGATATGCTCAAAAACCTGTCCGAAAAATATCCTGAATACCTTAGTTACGCCGACCACGCAGGTATCAGAAACCTCTCGATATTAAAAGAATTGAAACCCATTGAAATTTTAAACAACTACTACGATGCAAAAAATTAATCTCTCGGCAAATATTGAAAACGGTTTCCTCGAAAACCAAATTTACATTTCTACTCTGAATGTTAAAAAGGCCGTAAAAAACATAGTGGAAAAATTTCAATCGGGAATCCATACATTCTCGTTGATAGGTAGTTACGGCACAGGAAAATCAAGTTTCCTGATTGCTTTTGAGACAGATTTGTGTAGCGGCAAAAAGACAAAACTCTTGTTTAATCCACAAAATCTGTCGGATGCCGCCGAATACGAAATCATTAATATCGTAGGCGATTATACCGAATTATCAACCCTTATGCGCAAGAAATTCAACATTGAAGGCAATGCCGACAATGTGATTGACGAATTGCGCAAAAGATATGAAAAACTGAAAAAAGCCAACAAGTTTTTGGTATTTGCTATCGATGAATTTGGAAAGATTCTCGAACACGCTGCCAACAACAACCCTGAAAAGGAGTTGTATTTTTTGCAACAACTTGCCGAATTTGCCAACGCTCCAAGCCGCAATGTTTTGTTGCTAACTACTCTGCATCAAGGTTTTACAGCATACGCCAAAAAACTTTCCGAAAGTCAGAAAAACGAATGGACAAAGGTAAAGGGCAGATTTCAGGAAATTCCATTCGTTGAACCCGCCGAAGTCCTTTTGAATTTGGCGGCAAAACAATTACAAGAAAGTCGCGAAATCAAAGTAAATGCCAATGCGGCAGTGCTTTACGACCTCGCTCACGAAACCAAGGTTGTTTCAAGTGGTTTTTCAAAAGAAACGTCGTTTAATCTTTATCCGCTTGACCCGTTTTCTGCCGTTGCGGTAACAGAGGCAGTGATGCGATATGGTCAGAACGAAAGGTCTATTTTTTCGTTTTTGATGGCAAACGGAACAGGCTCACCATCTAAGTTTGAACCGACTGAGACGCTTACATACAGCCTGTCAGATGTTTACGATTATATCAATTACGTATTCTATCCTGTTTTGAAAGATGCCAACGCTGATTCTATGCGATGGGGCGAAATCAATACAGCGATAGGACGCGCCGAAAATATTGACGTTGATGACAACATACTGACTTCTGACATTATCAAAATTGTAAAGGCAATCGGCGTTTTCAACTTGTTTGCGGGAGCAAATTCGGTTCTTACTGAGGCTCAAATGCAACAATACGCCGAAAACGCGATGGCAATTCTTAATGCGGGAGACATCATAAAAAAACTAATTCAATTCAAAATCGTCAGGTTTGCCAAATACAATCAGAGGCTTAAACTTTTTGAAGGCACTGATGTGGATTTGGAGGCTGAAATCATCAAGGCGGGAACGATAGTTTCTCGCCCCGAAAACTACATTGACGATTTGAGGTTGTTTTTCAACAAGCGTATTTCCCCCGCAAAGGCTTGCTATTATCAGAAAGGCACACCACGCTTTTTCGATTATGAAATCCGGCAAGAACCTGTGCAAGTTGTTCCCGACGGCGACATTGACGGCTATATCGAACTGATTTTTTCTGAGGATGAAAACGCCTTGGAATCCGTAATTGATTTCAGCGCAAAAACCGACAATGCCATTGTTTTTGCATTTTTCAACAACACCGACAAGATAGTAGAACATCTGTATCACATTCAGAAATACAGATATATATACGATAATGTGTTGTTGGATGAAAACGACGATGTCGCCAACAACGAAATCAAAAAACTCCGCGAATATGAGGAAACACTTTTGAACAAAGAAATCACCGAAAATCTCTTTTCGTACAACAATGCCGTAACTTGGATTTACAAAGGTGAGACAAAAACTGTAAACTCGCTCCGTGATTTCAATGTTTTGATTTCTGAGGTCTGCAACGACGTTTACTCTGCAACGCCCGTTATGAACAACGAACTTTTCAATCGTCATAAACTCAGTAGTCAGATAGCGACAGCCCGCAACTACTTGATTAGGGCATTGTTGAATAATAACACCGAAAAAGATTTGGGCTTTGCCGACGACAAGTTCCCGCCCGAAAAAACCATATATTTTTCGTTGCTCAAAGACACCGGTCTGCACAACGAAAACGGACTTCAAGACCATCCTAAGGAGAAAAGTGGCATTGACACACTTTGGGAGGCAAGTATGAACTTCCTTAAAAGTTCGGTCGGAAAACAGCAAAAACTCTCCGAACTTGTAAAAATCCTCTCCGAAAAACCGTACAAACTCAAACAAGGTTTCATAGATTTTTGGCTGCCGGTGTTCCTGATTGTCAAGCGCAACGATTACGCCCTCTACGAAACAGAATCGGGTGCGTATTGCCCTAAGTTAGAGGAATATATGTTTGACCTCCTGCCCAAAAAGCCGGGTAAATACTCGGTGAAAATGTTTGCAACAGAAGGCGTTAATCTCGAATTTTTCAATCAGTACAGAAAGTTTATACAACTGCCTGACGAGTTTGCCATTACGTCCGACAAAATCATAGAAACCATCAAGCCATTTTTGTTTTTCTACAACAAACTCAACGACTACACCAAGCACACCAAAAAGTTCAACAAGAAATCCGCTATGCGTTTCCGCGACGTTTTGGCAAGAGCAAAAGACCCCGAAAAGACGTTCTTTGAGGATTTGCCGCAGGCTCTCGGTTTCAAAGAAACGCAGAATTTCGACAAATACGGCGAGGCTCTGCAAGATGCCATCAAAGAACTCCGTATGTGCTACACCAACCTTATCGACCGTATCGAAAAACGGTTGATTAAAGAGTTGAAACTCAAAAACACTGATTATGCCGCGTATGTTGTTGAAATTCAAAACCGTTTCAAGCACGTTAAAACGCACTTGTTGACGCCCGTGCAGTTGGAATTTTACAACCGCATTGCCCTCAAATTTGACGAACGCGCCAAATGGTATCAGGCGATTTGTTATCCCGTTCTTAACCATCCTTTGGAAAAACTGCGCGACGAGGAGGAAGATTCTTTGCTCGACGAACTAATTTTCCTTTTCCGCGAGTGCGAAAAATACGCCGACATTTCCAAAAAGACCGCCGACGACGAAAACACTGAGGCGTTTTCGTTTGATATGGTTTCCAACAAAGGTACAAATCTCCGCACACAGACGTTTGTATTGCGTGAAGACGACAAAAAACGCTCCGCAGAATTGGAAGAAAAAATCAGCGAAATCCTATCCGGCGACAGCAATGTTGATGTTTGCACCTTGCTCAAAATCTTGGACAAAAAGTTGGGAAAGTAATTTTTTTGCACTATGGGTTGAATCCCTTGCCCAGTCAAGGAATAATTTGTATATTTGCCTCGATAAAAGGCTTTACCGCTATGGCATTAAACAAACATAAACAAGCAACCTCTGCACCATCGCAGCCCGCATTGATTACGGATGCGTGTCTGATAATCGAACAGGCACAGGCATCCGCTTATCGTGCTGTTAACGAAACTCTTATCAAGAGAAATTGGCTGTTAGGTATGCGCATAAACACAGAAATCTTGAAAGACAAACGGGCGGAGTACGGCGAACAGATAGTCAGTAATTTAGCCGAAAAACTTACCGCTCGATTTGGCAATGGATTTATCAAAAGGAATTTATGGTATTTCGTTAATTTCTATGTAACGCATCCTAACTTTTTCTACGTAGAAAGTGACATTGTGAACGCAGTGCGTTCACAATTTATAAATGAAAACATTGTGAACACACTGCGTTCACAATGTCCGATTCGCCTTTCTTGGACACATTACCGCATCATCCTTCAAGAGGGCGATGCAGAAGCCCGCTCGTGGTACGAAAACGAAGCCGCTAATGAAATGTGGAGTACACGTACTTTGCAGCGGAATATCTCGTCGCAATATTATCACCGCTTGTTGAAATCGCACGACAAGGAATTGGTGCACAGCGAAATGGTAAAACTCACTGAACCGTTGCAAGACAAACTCGAATACCTTAAAAGTCCTGTTATAGCCGAATTCCTTGGTTTTAAAAACAATACCGACTATTCGGAGAGTGCGTTGGAAAAAAGTATCATCAGCCATCTGATACCTTTCCTTATGGAGTTGGGCAAAGGCTTTGCCTTTGTTGACCGTCAGAAACATATCCACACCGAAAAGGAGGATTATTACATCGACCTTGTTTTCTATAATTATCATCTGCGCTGTTTTGTACTCATCGACTTAAAAACCACGAAGTTGAGTTATCAGGATGTAGGACAGATGGATATGTACGTGAAAATGTACGACGAACTTGTCCGACCCGAAGGTCATAATCCAACAATCGGTATTTTGCTCTGTGCAGACACCGACCAAGATGTCGCACATTATTCTGTACTCAATGGTAGCGACCAACTTTTTGCAGCGAAACTAATGACCTATTTGCCTACCAAAGAACAACTCCGCCGCGAGATAGAACAGCAAAAAGAGTTTTTTAGATTGCAAAATCAATAACGTTATATTATGCGTCTCCAAAATTTCAAAGCATTAAGAAAAATAACTTAATATATTAATAATCAGCAAAATATGATTATGCAATTTCAAATTGCACAATTATCTGTATTAAAATCTCAAAAAATATTGCCCTGATAATTTATATTTTGTATATTTGCGGTGGATAGCGAATAGGAAAAGCAAAATAATATGCACCTACCCGACAACAAAATACTAAATATCAGTACATTGTCGCAGATATTCGACAATACGACTGCCACATACAAGTTCTATTGGTTTGTGGCTATGCTTGATATTGTTGTTAAGGAACGCAAAACAAGAATTTCGTTTTGGGAGATAATTGTATCAATGATTGCCGAATCGTGGTATCCAATTCATTATTTTAAATTGTCGTTTGGAAAATCTGATTCGTTGTTTGATTATTCGTTGCAAATTCAAAATGATTTGCAAATTTCTATTGAATTAGACAAAGATAAAATCAAAAGTCAATTGCTTAATAATCTTGAAAATACGAAGAAAT
>CAMJWL010000104.1 GCA_946409405.1 uncultured Bacteroidales bacterium | reverse complement strand
TATACCACCCATCGGGTTGGTGGTTGGCAAGGATTCGGCGTTTACAGAGCCGCTCACAATCCGCTTTACGCTCTTGCAGGGCATAGATTCGTCGTTTACGAGCAGCATAGACACCACCAAGATTATCAAGGTGTTCGACGTAAAAAACATCAAGGATACACCGTGGACATTCGCGGAATTTTGGGCGCGGTTTGGCAACATCATACTCGTTGCGCTCCTCGTTGCGCTTGTGGCAGCCTCTATTACCTACATCCTTGTACGCCGCCACAGCAACAAGCCAATAATCCCCTTCGCCAAACCCAAAGAACCCGCCGAAAATGTCGCCCTGCGCCGTCTCAACCAACTGAAAGACAAAAAGTTGTGGGAACAGGACAAGGCCAAGGAATATTACAGCGAACTCACGGAAATCATCAAGACATACATCTCAGACCGCTACGGCGTGTCGGTGATGGAAAGCACCTCGGCGGAGACCCTTGTAACGCTCAGCCGTTTTGCTGGCAAAAAATCCGATGCCTACAATGACCTGGCTTCCATTTTTGACATTGCGGATTACGTAAAATTTGCCAAAATGCAGCCCCTGCCCGACGAAAACACGCGCAGCATGAATTACGCATTCGACATCGTGGAGACCACCAAACCGATTGTTTTGCAACCCGAAGTTAACGCCGCCGCCCCCACGGCAGCGGCTCAACCACTCAAAACCAACTAAAATGTTCGACTATATACATTTTGCACATCCCGGACGGCTTTGGCTGATACCTGCGGTACTCGTACCGTTGGCTGTATGGTATTACTTCAAACTCCGCAACTTCAACGCCACCATAAAGTTTGGCACGTTAAGCGATTTTGGAGCCAACCATATCACCCTGCGCAAGATATTGGCGTGGATGCCGCCGTTGCTCAACTTCTTTATCATCACGCTTATTATAATTGCGATAGCCCGTCCGCAGAGCACCTCCGAGGACGAAAAAGTGGAGAAGGAAGGCATCGACATCATAATATCGATGGACATTTCGGGTTCGATGGAGGCATGCGACTTCAAGCCAAACCGCCTCGAAGCCGCCAAAAACGTTGCTTGCGAGTTTATCCAGGCGCGTGAGAACGACCGCATCGGCATAGTACTGTTTGCGGGCGAGAGTTTCACTCAATGTCCGCTCACCACCGACCGCGCCACCCTCGTCAACCTAATGACGCAGGTCAAAAACGGCATCATAGACGACGGCACGGCAATAGGCATGGGTCTCGCCAACGCCGTTGCCCGCATCAAAGACAGCGACGCCAAGAGCAAAGTAGTAATCCTCCTCACCGACGGCATGAACAACTGCGGCGAGATAGAGCCTGTGAGCGCGGCGGAGATTGCCGCCACATACGGCATCCGCGTCTATACCATCGGCGTAGGCACACAAGGCTACGCGCCCTACCCCACCACCGACATCTGGGGACGCAAAGTCTATGAACAGGTAAAAGTTGACATCGACGAGGCGACCCTCAATAAAATCGCCAAAATCACCGATGGTCGCTACTTCCGCGCCACCCACAACCAAGCCCTCAAAGACATTTACGAGCAAATAGACCAACTTGAAAAAACAAAAATGCTCTCCATGACAATAAGCCACGCCAACGACCTCTTCCACCCGTTCTTGCTATGGGCATTAATCCTCATGGTACTGAACATCCTGATAAGGCTCACCGTCGGCGCAGTGTTGCCATGACGAAAAAAAATACAGATAATTAATATAAAAACCGTTTGGAAAACGGTAGTTCAATAACCTCGTACATACAAGCGTAGCGCAGGATGTGCGGGGATAACACACAAAAAAATGTTTGACGTACAATTTGCTAACATAGAGTACTTGTACTTGCTGATACTGATACCGGTCTTAGCGTTAGGCGTGTTGCTGTACATGCGCAGGCGGCGCAAGGCATTGGAACGTATAGGCAACCTCAAGACGCTCAAAGGGTTATGCCCAGAGAGCAGCACAGCGCGTCCAATAATTAGGGCGGCGTTGGCATTGGTGGCGATGGCATTGCTGATAATAGCCGTTGCCCGTCCCCGCGTGGGTTCCAAACTCGCCGAAACCACATCCGAGGGCAACGAGATAATGATTCTCCTCGACATCAGCAACTCGATGCGGGCTACCGACATGTACCCCTCGCGCCTCGAAAGCACCAAAAACGCCATCTCAAACCTCATACGCAAACTGTCCTCCGACCGCGTGGGGCTGATAATCTTTGCGGGTTCGGCGTTTGTGCAAGTGCCGATGACAACAGATTTGAAGGCGACAGACATCTTCATACAGTCTGTTAGTTGCGACATGATTTCGGAGCAAGGCACGGCGTTGGGTGCGGCTATGAACTTGGCTATCAAGTCGTTCAATTTCGACGACAACCTCAGCAAGGCGATAATCCTCGTTACCGACGGCGAAAACCACGAACCCGAACCCGACCCAATTCAGATAGCCAAAATGTGTCAGCAAAAAGGCGTCATCGTCCACACAATAGGCGTTGGCGACGTGCGTGGCGCGCCGATTCCAGTCAAGGAAGGCAGCAAAGACTTTATCAAAGACCGCTCCGGCGAAATCGTAATCACAAAACTTGACGAACTTTCGCTCCAAAAAATTGCAGAAGCGGGCGGCGGCATATACGTCAAGGCCTCCAACAGCAATTCTGGCTTCCCGACGGTCTATAACGAGATTTCAAAAATGAAGAAAGGCGAAATCGTGCAGTACGCCGAGTATGACGAAAAATTCGTAGTGCCGGCGGTGCTGTCGCTAATACTCTTTGTAGCAGCGTGTTTCGTCCTCAAACGCAAAAACCGTTGGATACGCAAATCAGGTATTTTTGAGCAATCCGACAGCAATTTGTAATAATTGAATTTTTTTCACATTAATTAAAAACAAAAACCACTACATTTGTGCATGATTAAATTAGTTCTGACATCGGTTATATGCATCCTGACGCTTGCTGTGGCGGCGCAAACGGAAAAGCCTTTTGTCCGCGAGGGCAACGGCAACTACCGCGACGGACAGTTCGCACAGGCGGAGGTTTTGTACAAAAAAGCGTCCAACATGAACCGCTCGTCGTATGAGGCGGCGTTCAACTTTGGCGACGCGCTATACAAACAGGG
The DNA here is from genome assembly GCA_946409405.1 of uncultured Bacteroidales bacterium. Lineage (GTDB taxonomy): Bacteria > Bacteroidota > Bacteroidia > Bacteroidales > UBA3824 > UBA3824. The sequence continues at coordinate 8,577 of CAMJWL010000104.1, read as the reverse complement.
CAAATTCAAGGAGGCGGCATCGCAGTTTGACACCCTTGCAAAGTGGCAGACCGACCCTAAAAAACTTGCCGAATGTTACTACAACAAGGCTAACGCACAAGCGGGTGCCTGCGAACAGGCTATTAAAGGCAACAAACTCGACGAGGCCATCAAGACCGGCAAAGAGGCTCTCGAAAGTTACAAACGGTCGCTGCGAAGCAATCCCTACGACAAGCAGTGCAAATACAACTACTTGTATCTGAAGACATTGCTCGACCAACTCAACGAGATGAAACAGCAACAGCAGCAGAACCAAGACCAAAATCAGAACAATCAGCAGCAACAGCAGCAAAATCAAGACGAACAACAGCCGCAAAACCCTGATAATCAGGACAGCGACGGCGACAGCATACCCGACAACGTGGAGCAGGGCAACGACCCCAACAATCCACGCGATACAGACGGCGACGGAGTGCCAGACTACAAGGACAACGACTCCGACAACGACGGCATCCCCGACAGCAAGGAGGCGGGCAAGAACCCCAAGCAGCCGCAAGACACCGACGGCGACGGCACGCCAGACTACCGCGACCTCGACTCCGACAACGACGGCACGCCCGACAGCGAGGAAGCGGCGGCTCTCATGGGCATCTCCAAGGAGGACGCCGACCGATTGCTCGAAGCAATCAACAACGCTGACTCCAAGACTCAGAAGAAGGTAAAGGACAATCAAGACAACTACCGTCCCAAGAGCCACGACAAGAATTGGTAGCCGCCTATTGTTAAACTAAAAACACAAAACATACAGATCAACGAATCATGTACAGACTATTTTTCAGTTTCACGCTAATAATGATAGCCGCCACGGCAGCCGTAGCGCAAGACGTAAAGATAACGCTCTCAGCACCTTCACAGGTGAGCGTCGGTCGGCCGTTCAGGGTGGAGGTCTCCGCCAACGAGCAGAACGTGAGGCTTGGCACACCCAAGTTTGGCGATTTGCAGGTGGACTACAACAGCAAGAGCACGAGCAGCAGTTATTCGTTCATCAACGGCGTGATGTCTGCAAAAATATCCATCATCTACACCGCCATGGCAGACAAGGCGGGCAAATACACCATACCAGGCGTCCAGGCGTCGTTTGGCGGCAAGACATACACCTCCAATTCTGTAACGATAGAGGCGGTTGACGACCCCAATGCTGGCAGCGGCAACGGCGGCGGTCAGGGCGGCGGACGGCAAAACGGCGTTATCGGCGATCCCGGCAAAACTGGCGACACTCCATCGAGAACAGACGACCTTTTTATAGACTTAACTACCAACAAATCTGAGGCTTACGTAGGCGAACAGATATTGATGACGGCATCCATATATTCGCGTTACGACATCGCCGCATTCGACAACCCCGTATTCCCAAACAGCAACGGCTTCTGGACCAAGGAAATCAAAGGTCCATCGAGCATCTCTTTCACCCGCAAGCAACTCAACAACAAATATTATCTCTTCTCGGTTTTGCAGAAAAAAGTGCTGTTTCCCCAAAAATCAGGTAGCCTTACCATCGAACCCTACTCCATCGACTGCATCATCAGCGACAACTTTGGCTTCCGACAGGCACGAGCCACAGCCAAGAGCAAGAGCAAGACCATCAAGGTAAAACCGCTCCCCACGGAAGGCAAGCCCGACGGTTTTGGTGGCGCGGTGGGCAAATTTATAATCGCTGTAAGCACCGACAAAACCGACCTTAAACTCGACGAGCCACTTACAATCAAGGTAACAATCAACGGCACAGGCAACTTCCAACTCTTTGAAGCACCATTCTTGAATTTGCCGTCAGCCTTCGAGAAGTTTGACCCCAAAAACACCGAAAACCTCACCGCAAGCGACAATGGTGTTTCGGGCAGCAAGACATTTTCCACCGTTGCAATTGCAAGGCAGTCAGGCTCGTTCACAATACCGCCTGTGAAATTCCATTACTTTGACCCCGCCACAAAATCCTACAAGACAGCCACTTCCAAAGAACTTTTACTCAACGTAAGCGGCGAGCGCGACCCCAACAGCAACGCGAGCGCATTGGTATCAAAGACCGATATCGAAGACCTCGGCTCCGACATCCGCTTCATCAAGCAGAGCGGCGTCAAATTCACCGACGGCAACAGCAAATTCTTCAATTCCTTCAAGTTTTGGATGATTTTTGCGTTCCTGATTGTGATATTTGGCGTGGTGTTGATTGTTCGTCAGCAGCAGATAAAGAACAATGCCAACGTCATCGGAATGAAAAACCGTCGCGCCGGCAAGACTTCGCGCAAACGCCTCAAACTCGCCAACACGTACATCGAGCAAAACAAGAAGGACGAATTTTACGCCGAAGTCCTCAACGCGCTTTGGGGCTATCTGAGCGACAAACTCGCAATCCCCCGCGCCGAACTCTCACGCGACAACGTTCAGGAAAAACTCACCGAAAAACAGATTGATCCTGCTGTGGTTCAGAAGTTTATAGACACTTTGGACACCTGCGAGTACGAGCATTACGCCCCCGAATCCGCAGCGCATCCTCTCAACGAGGTTTACGCAATGGCGGCGGAAGCCATCGAACAGATGGAAACATCAATCAAGGCTTAATAATATCAACGAAAACATTTTCAATACGATGATGAAACGACTGATAATCATAGCGTTAACGATACTCACCTGCGTCAATTGTTTGGCGCAGAACCAAGATGCGGACGCGCTTTTCCAAAAAGCCAACGACGCCTACACCAACAAGGACTATCCTCTCGCCGCCGAACTCTACGAACAGATTGTGGCTCAGGGTTTTGCCGCGCCGGAACTCAATTACAACCTTGCCAACGCATATTACAAGCAGGGCAACTACACCCGCGCCATCCTCAATTACGAACGCGCCATCAAGCAGGACGACGAATTTGAGGACGCCAAAAACAACCTCAAACTCGCCAACACGCACCTTCAAGACAACCTCAAAGACATCCCCGCCACCAACTTCGCCGCCATCACCGAAATGATTGGCAAGGGCGTTGGACTTAGCGGTTGGGCGGTGCTGACGCTTGTATTTTTGGGCGTCGGGTTGGGACTGTTTCTCCTCTATTTTTTCAGCGACAGGCTCAATCTCCGTAAACTCGCCTTTTCGTTTGGATTTGTATTTATCGTGCTGTGCATCATATCGTTGGCGATGGGTTTTTATACCGACAATGTCATCAACTCGACCTCCGACGCGATAATCACCGACGTAGTAGTTACCGCCAAAAGTTCGCCCGACGACTCCGGCACCGACCTTTTTCGCATCCACGAAGGCCTTAAAGTTTCCGTGAAAGACAAGTCGCTCGATTGGGTTGAAATCCGCCTTTCCGACGGTCGCGTGGGATGGATCAAGGCAGAGGCATTGGAGGTTATATAGATATTAATTATGGCAAAAATCAACAATACAGACCAATTGGAGGCTTTGTGTGTCAAACACTTCGGCACGCAGCCAATACATATAGAGAAGTTGCCGCTATCGGGTTCGAGCAGGGAGTATTATAAGGTGGTTATCGACGATAATACCACCATAATCGGCACCCACGGCTACGAAGTCCGCGAAAACAAGGCGTTCATCTCTTTCGCTAACTCATTGAGCGACGCGCAGTTGCCCGTGCCGAAAGTTTTGGAGGTGGCCGACGATTACAAATGGTATTTGCAGACCTACATCGAGGGCGACACCTTGTTTGACATCCTCGAAAAGCACCGCCTTTCCGACGGCAGCCCCGACAACAGCACAGTTGCCCTTTACAAAAATGTAATCAAACAACTGCCTAAATTTCAGGTACTTGGCGCACAGCATATTGACTTCTCCAAGTGTTATCCCCGCGAGAGGTTCGATTATCAGTCGATAATGTGGGATTTGAACTACTTCAAGTATTATTTCCTGAAAACCACCCACACCGTCTTTGACGAGCAACTCCTTGAAAATGACTTCGTTGCGCTGTGCGAATACCTTTGCTCCGCGCCGTCGGATTATTTTATGTACAGGGATTTTCAGTCGAGGAATATAATCATTGGTTCTGATGGTGAGCCGTATTTCGTTGATTTTCAGGGCGGTCGCTATGGTGCGTTGCAATACGACATTGCGTCGCTTCTCTACGACGGCAAGGCGGCAATCACGCCCGAAATCCGCATCGAATTGCTTGATTATTACATCGCCGAACTCAAAAAATACGTCGATATTGACGAGCAAAAATTCCGCGAAATGTTTGCGGCGTTTGCATACGTGCGCATAATGCAGGCGTGTGGAAGTTATGGTTACAGAGGCTTTTTGGAAAACAAGCCGCACTTCCTCAACAGCATCCCGCCCGCAATGCGCAATCTTGCTTATCTACTTGACAATCATCCACTTCCGATAAAATTGCCGTATTTGGAGAATTATCTCCGCAGCATCTCCTCAAACGAAGAATTGCTCAATTACAGTGCCGCCAAAAACGCGCTGACTGTCACGGTGATGAGTTTTTCGTACCGCAAAGGTATCCCCTACGACCCGACGGGCAACGGCGGCGGCTTTGTATTTGACTGTCGTGCCATCCACAATCCCGGTCGTTACGAAAAATACACCAAATTCACCGGCAAGGATGCCGAGGTAATCGACTTCTTCGCCAAAGAACCTGAAATGGCTGAATTTGTGCAACTTACGCAGCGCATCGTTGAAATTTCAGTAAAGAAATACCTGAAACGCGGTTTCAAGAGTCTCTCGGTGTTGTTTGGCTGCACCGGCGGACAGCACCGCAGTGTTTTTTGCGCCGAAAGGATGGCAGAATTCCTCCGCAAAAACTATCCGCAGGTCATCGTGAACCTTTCGCATAGGGAGCAAGATAGGTAGGTTGACGAATTTATTTTTGGAAAACGAGACTTTTTTTCAAATTCTTTTGTAACTTTGCAGCGTCAAACCATTAGATTTGGCACATACATATTGATTGCGTTTTCTGACGCCTTGTTTTTGCCCTTATTGAACCTAAGAATCTCAATAATTACCAAAACAAAAACAATGCAGAGGTTGATGCTGCGGGTAGTATATGCTATCCCGTCGGGTGTATATAGAAATTTTGTCTATATGTACACCCGTTGGGATTTATATACTCGATGCAAGGGGGCTGATTCTGTTTGTTAATTTGGTAAAGGTAATCTCAGGTCCTAATAAGGAAAGACGAACAGGAAAAGACACCTCGCATTTTTTATGTATGCTTGTTAAATGTTTGTAAAAGTCGTCTTGGGGTGTCGGGCGGGGAGGATTGAAGTAAGTGATATTCAACTCGTTCAATTTTATTGTTTTGTTTCCGATAATCTTTTTGTTGTACTATCTAATCCCGGCTAAGTACAATAAGGTGAGGAACTTGTATCTGTTGTTGGTGAGTTACTTGCTATACCTACAATGGAAACCCATCCACGTGCTGATTTTGCTCGGTGTAACGTCGATTACATATTTTGCGGCGCGTGCCGTAGAAAAATCTGACAATCCAAAGCGTGTTTTAACTGTCGGAATTTTGTTCTCGCTCTTGCCATTGGCGTTCTTCAAATATTATGATTTCGTCAATGAATCAATAAGCAGTGCATTGTCGGCTGTGGGGTTGGACTTCCAACTTTCGGGGTTAAATTGGGCGATACCGATTGGCATATCGTTTTTTACTTTTCAGGCGGCAGGCTATCTGTGGGATGTTTATTACAAACGCGAGAAGGCGGAGCAAGATTTCCTGACATACGCACTTTTCGTGTCGTTTTTCCCAAGCATTTTGTCAGGTCCCATCAATAAGGCATCGCTTGTTATTCCTCAATTAAAAAACTTGCGTCCGTATTTCCATTATGACAAGGCTGTCAAAGGCCTAAAATTCTTGCTATGGGGTATGTTTATGAAGGTTGTTGTGGCTGACCGCGTAGCATTATATGTAGATAAAGTGTTACCCGATTACATTCACTATACGGGAATGTCCTGTTTACTTGCAAGCCTTTTATATTCCATACAGATTTACGCCGACTTCGCCGGATATTCGTTGATGGCGATTGGTGTGGGCAAGGTTTTGGGATTTGAACTGACAGAAAACTTTCGTCGTCCTTATTTCGCCGTGAGTGTTACAGATTTTTGGCATCGCTGGCATATTTCACTCTCCACGTGGTTGAAAGATTACGTGTATATTCCGCTTGGTGGCAGCCGATGTTCTAAGGTTCGCAATTATTGGAATATTTTTGTAACATTCTTGGTGAGTGGCATTTGGCACGGCGCAAATTGGACTTTTATTGTATGGGGCTGCATACACGGAGCATTGCAGATTGTGGAAAAAATGCTCGGTCAACAAAAATGCAGTTATGGCGCGGTTGGCAAGGCTGCAAAGATTTGCAGCACATTCGTACTTGTCAATTTTGCGTGGATATTTTTCCGTATGCCGACACTGGGCGAGGCGTGTGGCGTGGTGGCGAGGATATTTAATTTTTCGCTGCCGATGAGTATATGGATGCCTGAAAAAACAAATATTGTACTTATGATTATGGGCGTTATAATGCTATTTGTCAAAGATTTTTTTGACGAATACAAGCCTGGCAAACTTGTTATCTTCGACAATCCACACAGAATTGTAAGATGGGGCGCATACGTCATCATATTTGTTATGATAATGTTGACAGGCGTATTCGGCGCAGACCAATTTATTTATGCTAATTTCTAAAAACTATGAAAAAATATCTGATAAAAATAGTGTTTTTATTCCTGATAATCATTGTAATAGATATTGTATCGGGAAAGGTGTTCGGTTATATGCTCGAACACGCCAAGGGCGGCGACAATGGCCGCAATAATTTCATTATGAACCAAGTAAATGACGAGATACTTGTGTTTGGCTCGTCTCGTGCCGTGCATCATTACCATCCGACAATCATTTCGGATTCGCTTGGTATGTCTTGCTATAATTGCGGACAAGATGGAATGGGAGTGATTGTCAGTTATGCACGATATCAGACTATCTGCAAGCGTTATCATCCTAAAATGGTGATATACGACATAATGCCAGGTTTTGATCTCTTGAAAGACGACAATCATAAATATCTTAAATGGCTTCGAGCATATTATGATTATGATGGCATTGCGAATGTTTTTGAAACAATTGATAACACAGAAAAATACAAGATGATTAGTCAAATGTACCGTTATAATACAAATTTCGGTCAATTGGTAATCGAAAACATCCATCCAGTCCAACCACCAAATATCAAGGGTTTTAAACCAAAGGATGAAGTAATGGATACTATGAAAGTAAGCAAGAAAAACATTGTTGCTGCCAAAGAAGCCCCTGTCTATGATTCACTCAAAATATCGTATCTGAGGAAAATGGTTGAAGAATCAAAAGACACAAGAATAATCTTTGCGATGTCGCCGTGTTGGGCGGGGAATGACACTACTGTATTGCGACCCATAAAGCAAATATGCGCGGAATACAACATTCCTTTTGTTGATTTCTCTAATGCTCCGAAATTCGTACACAACAACGATTATTTCTCTGACGGCGGACATCTCAATGTGAAAGGCGCAGAGGAATTTACGAAGGATTTTATGCAGCAATTGAAAACGGAGGGGCTGTTGGAGTAAAACTTCCGAAACAGTGGATTAATTGCCCAATATCTCCTTAACCTGCTGTATATCAATATTGAGTATTTGTGCGATTTGCTCCGCCGAGTTTGTCGCTGCAAGTGCTTTGATAGCGGCGGAGAGTTGCGCGTTCTGTTGCGAGAGTTGCTCCTTTTGCTGCGAAATTTGTTCGTCTTTCTGCGAAATTTGCATTTTATGTAGCGATAATTGTTCGAGCAACTCGGCGTTTTGCTTCATCATTTTGGTCTGCTTGCCCCATTCGTACTGTTCGAGTTCGAGGTTGCCGCGCAGTTGTTGATCCACGGAGGCTTTTTGCAGGGCTTTCATCAGGGTGCGGTAGTCGTCGGAATCGTCAAAATATTCGTCAACCTCAATTTCCTCTTTGTTTGGCTCACATTCGCTGAATATGGATAGTAGACGGTCAAGATGCGTCTTGACGTTCTTCTTCGTTAACGGCGCAATTACAAATGTAACTGTGTGTGTCAGACCGTTGATGTAATCGTTGTTGGTGGGGATTTGGATGACATTACCGTCCTGATCCCTGAAAATGTTTTCGCCGTGCATTACCGAATTGCTAAGACCGTCGCCGAGTTCGTGTCCCAAAATGTAGATTGTGTGTATCGGCAGCGGATGTTCCACGGTGATTGTCCTATTTGTCTTGGGGTTGGTGATTGTTTCCTGATACTTCTTGGTGGCATCCATATATATGGCTCCAAGATAGTGGCGAAAACGCATTATCTCCCCTTCCTCCAAGGCTTTTTGAACTTCGATATGCACAAGTTGATGATGGCCATTCTTATCCTCAATGGTAGCGGAAAAGTCAAGTTTGAACACAGTTTTCCCGTCAGGAAGCATCGCCGCATACTCGTTGTTGTTCATTTGGATTGATACAACTTTGGTCTTCAAAATGTTGCTAATCAACACCTTGGCGACTTTTTCGTCCTGCATTATGTATTTGAAGACGGTGTCATATATGGGATTAACTA
>CAMJWL010000103.1 GCA_946409405.1 uncultured Bacteroidales bacterium | reverse complement strand
TTTCCAACGAGTTTATGCACAATTCGATGGCGACCGACGACGACGGCGAGATATACCTCGGCAGCGTGGACGGCGTTACAAAATTTCACCCCGACAACATCTCCGTCGACTGCAAGCCGCCACGCATCACGATTGCCGACCTGTTGGTTTACAACAAGAAGGTAACGCCCGGCGACAACCGCCAAATCCTCCAAAAATCAATCACCGAAACCGACGCCATCAGCCTTCAATGGCAGCACAACAATTTTACGATAGTATATAAAGCCATCGACTACGTGCATCCCCAAAAAATAATGTACGCCGCCCGAATGACGGGTTTTGACGACGAATGGCATTATTACAACTACAAACAAAACTCCGCCTCATATACCAACCTCGATGCCGGGCTATACACTTTTGAAGTGAAAGCCTCCACCGACGGCAAAACCTGGAGTCATCCCATCGCACTTAAAATCAGCGTGATAGCACCGCCATGGAGAAGATGGTGGGCTATTTTGTCGTACATTGCAATCGTTGTAATCGTTACCAACATCCTGTGGCGATATTACCGCCGCACCGAACACGAAAAACAGCGCATCAAAATACAATACATCAAGCAACAGAACGACATCGAACTCAACAAGACGCGCCTGCAACTATTCACCAACATTTCGCACGAAATCCGCACGCCTTTGACGCTGTTAATAAGTCCGTTGGAGCAAATGATGCAATCAGGCAAATACGACTCCGAAACCCTAAAACACCTCTCCCTGATGCAGCGCAACGCCCAACGCCTCCTCCGCATCGTCAATCAGGTGATGGACATCCGCAAGATAGACAACGGACACCTGATGTTTGCGCCGGTGAAGGGCGACATAGTAAGTTTTGCCCACGAGGTATATGAAAACTTCCTCCAACTCGCCGCCAACAACCGCATCACCCTGAGTTTCAATAGCGAACTACCTGAATATCAGGCATATTTTGACCCCGAAATCATCGACAAGGCGTTGTACAACTTGCTGTCTAACGCCATCAAATTTACACCGCCCGACGGCAAGGTGAACGTCAACATCCTAAATGCCGACGCGGGCAACATATACATTATAATAGAGGACAACGGACGCGGCATCGCGCCACAAAATATCAACAAGATTTTCGACCGTTACTTCCAAGGCGACACGTCGTCCATGCAGCAAGGCACGGGCATAGGTCTCTGGCTCACAAAGGAATACATCGAACTCCACCACGGCACCATCACCGTGCAGAGCGAACTCGGCAAAGGCTCGGCGTTTACCATTATGCTCACCGACGGCAAGGCGTTCAAGGACATTACCAAGACGACCTCCAACTACCGCCACCAAAGCGCGGGCGCGTTCCTCGACCTCGACAGCCCCACAATGCCGCCGCCCGACAAGGCCGAGCCGTCCCCCCTACCCTACCCCGCCGACCAATCGCCGGAGGCGAAGGACACTTTGCTCGTAGTGGAAGACAACGCCGACATCCGTCAATACCTCAGCGACGAACTATCTAAAAAATATTTCGTAAAGACCGCTCAAAACGGTGCAGAAGGCCTGTCTATTGCCAAAGCAACCCTGCCAGACCTCGTAATCACAGACGTTACAATGCCCGAAATGAACGGCACAGACCTCTGCCGCACCCTCAAAACCGACATCGAGACCTGCCACATCCCCGTAATTATGCTCACCGCCAAATCGTCGGAGCAACAGCGCATAGAAGGCCTCGAAACGGGCGCGGATTCTTACATCACTAAGCCTTTTAACCCACGCCACCTCAACGTCCGCATCGAAAAACTCCTCGAACTTCGCAAGACCCTCCGCGAAAAATTCAGGAACGACATCGGTTTTGACGTGATGCAGACCGCCGTAACACCCACCGACCGCGACTTATTGAAAAAAGTTACCGAAACCATACAAAAACGCATTTCGGACACGTCGCTCTCGGTAGAAACTCTCGCCGAGGACGTGAGCCTCAGCCGAGGACACCTCCAACGCAAACTCAAAAACCTCACGGGTCAAAACCCAAACGAGTTTATCCGCATCATCCGCCTCAAATACGCCGCCGAAATACTCATCAAGCGTCCCGAACTCTCCATCGCCGAGGTCGCCGACATGGTGGGCTTCAACTCGCAGTCGTATTTCTCCACCGCGTTCACCAAGCAATTCAACATATCACCGTCGCAGTACAAGGATGAACAAGGTGGAGAAAATAATGACATTACTCGGTAAACACCTGTTTCTTTGGCGTAATCCTTTTCTCGGTGGAGAATGACGGGGCGGGAAGACCTGCTCCATTATAGAGAGTGGCGGTGCGCACGTAGTTTTGCCAGCAATAACGGACGTTTTTAGGCTTGGGAACTTCGGGACACTGCACAATCACCTTGTCGCCGGAGATTTCAGCATCGGCGGGCAGGAAGTTGCCACGCGAATCGCCAATCTCAAAACCCGACAATCTGCCGCCCTTGGCTACAAGACCTCCCTCCACGTGGTCAAAATGGAGTTCGATGGTGTTTTTGTTGATTACCATAGATTGGAAATTTGGACCAGAGGTTTCGCATTGTTTGCCGTAGAGGTCGTTGAGTGCCCAGAGGGCGAGCCTCTCGCCTACCTCCTTCTTGCGCACGGGGTGCATGGTCTCCTTGCGTCCGATGTCTATGAGCGAAGCCATGCCCACGCCGTTCATTACCGACATACACCTGCGCTGAGCTTCACGGATTTCATACGACGGCGCACCAAAACCAAATTCGTATGGAGCCAATTGACAATAATAAAACTTCATGCCTTGGTTTTTGAAGGCGTCGCGCCAACACTGAACGAGCGTCGGGAAAAGTTTGTAATACTCCTCGGCGTGTCCGATGTTGCTCTCGCCCTGATACCAGATAACACCCGCCACTTTAAAAGGTGTGATAGGCTTCAACATTCCGTAATAATTGGCGGCAAGGGTCTTGTTGCTGAGGGTAACATCCACCTGCGGACGGCTGTAATACTCGCGAGTCTTGTGGTCGTATTGGTACAGCACCCCGTCAAGATACTCACAGGTGGGTAGATATTTCCAAAAACCAGCAATATACACCGCCTTGTCGGGGTTGTTTTCCTCGCCTTCGGGATATATCTTCATCAGGTCTGCACGTCCGTAGATGCCGCCGCCGTTGCCATTGTCGAGGAGGCGGATGGCGATGAGCATTTCGCCAGCGCGTACAAGTCCCGGAGGAATGGTGTAGGTGCGCTCCATGTTCCAGTAGCCCGATTCCATGGTCTCGCCGATTTTTTCGCCGTTAACGAACACCGCGTCCATGTCGTCGATGGGGCCAAGCGAAAGCATCAACTTTTTGCCCTGCCAATCGTCGGGGATGGCAACCCTGCGGCGAAACCATACCACGCCGTCGTAGGGTCCCATATTTTCCAAGTTGTCGTAATAACACGGAAGCCTCATCTCCTGCCACTTGCTGTCGTCGAAGGAGAGGCGGGCGCAGTCTTCGTCGTTGAACTTCATCGCCGAAAACTCAGTCTTCCAGTCTGGACCGGGCTGCACCTCGGTATGACTCCTTATCCAGTTGTGGAGGTTGAGTTGCAAGGGCAGACTCGACATGTATTCGTCGATTCGGTCCTTAAATTCGGGCAGAAGTTTGAGATACTCGATGTCCACCCAACTCTCGGCGTTGCTGCCCGCCCAACTTGCATTGATGATGCCTACGGGGATGCCGGTCTCTGCGTTGATTTTTTGGGCGTAATAGAACGCCACCGCACTGCAAGCCAACGCAGTATATGGTTTGATGGATGTCCAGCCCGTCTCAATATTGTCCTTGGGTTCAAAACCCGCTTGCTGCTTCAAGTTAGCAAAACGGATGTTGTCGTTGTTGGCGGTTTGGATGGTCTGATGCGCGCCGAGTATGGTGTCCTGCGGCTGCCAGCCCATCAGCGGGATTTCCATGTTGCTCTGCCCCGATGCCAGCCAGACCTCACCTATCAACACGTCGTTGATGACGATGGTGTTGTTGCCAGTGATGGTGATTGTATAAGGTCCGCCATATTTCTTGGTGGTAAGGCGGGCATTCCACTTGCCATCGGCATCGGTCTCGGCAATGGTCTCCGCACCCCACGAACCCTTGATGGTGATTTTTTCGCCTGGCGACGCCCAGCCCCATATCGGGCAGTTGCTCTGCTGCTGGAGCATCATGTGGTCGCTGAATATGTGCGGCATACGCACGTTGGCTCCGGCAATATTAGCCGTCAACAGCATTATCGCCGCCAATAGGAATGTCTGCCTGTGTTTTTCCATAAGAGTAATCTTTGGTTTGGTTAATGAATTTTAATCGAGGCCTCTGGTGCAGAACGAACTTGCTGGCAGTCCGGCGGCGTTGGATAGACCCTCGCCATTCACGCAATTGCTCCACAGGTAACGAGCCGCCACAGGTGTCTTCACCTTGGGGGAAGTGAGTTCTATTTTGTCGCCCACAATTTTAGGCGTGGCGGCGTAATACTTGCCGTCAGCACCGCAGAGTTCAAAGCCTTTGGGCGACGAGAGTTTAAGACCGTCGGCATAGTCGAATGTCAAGGTCATCTTATTGCCCGACACCTCGCTCGACTTGTAGAGCGGCCCGCTAAAATTGACATCGCCCTTGCCATACACCTTGTTGAGGGCTATGAAAGCAAGCCTGTCGCCTACGTCGTGCTTGTTGGCGGGGTGGATGTTGGTGTTGTTGCCAATGTCCATAGTAACCGCCATGCCCATATTCTCCGTGGCGAGCGAAAGACGCTGAGCCTCACGGATTTCCTGCGATGCACCGTCGCCGTATTCGTAGGGGGCTATCTGCACGTAATAAAATGGAAACGCGCCCTGATTCCACTGTTTGCGCCAAGATTGCACCATCAGCGGGAAGGTCTGGGCGTATTCTTTGGCGCGTCCTACGTTGGCCTCGCCCTGATACCAAATCGCTCCGGCTATCTTGTAACCCACCATCGGCGCAACCATTGCATTATACAAGGTGGTGGGAGTCTGCTCGCCAAGATCGATGGGAAATACGGGACGCTCGTAGAATTGTTGCGTCGGAATGTCCAAAAGGCTAAACACGCCGTTGAGCAACGACGCCGTGGGTAGAAACTTCCAATTGCCAGCAAGGCTCACAGCGTTTTTGGGAGCGTTGGCGGCAAAAAATTTGAGGTTGTCGGGAGTGTCGTAGAGACCGCCGCCGCCCATGTTGTCGAGCACACGGACTGCAAGGGTGTGCTTGCCGGCAGTGGCGAGCGCGGCGGGGATGGTATATACACGCTTTACCTGATATTTGCCCTCGTCCATGGTCTCGCCCACAAGTTGACCATCGAAGTAGGTGCGATCCATGTCGTCTATCGCGCCAAGGCTGAGGGTGATGTCTTTGCCAGCCATGGATGCGGGTATCTCTATCGTGCGCCTAAACCATACCACACCGTCAAAAGTGCCTACCTTCTCGTCGGTTTCGTAAAGGCGGGGCAACGACATCTCCTTCCAATTGCTGTCGTCGAAATCCTTGGCGGCGAGGGCAGCGTCTTTGAGGTCGAGGTCTGCGTATGGAGTGTCGCCTTTGGGCACTTTGGGGAGTTTGTCGGTCCAAGCCTTGGAAGATTCCACAAGGCTCAAGCTCTGGGCTATCAACTTCACCTTGGCATCGTAGCCAGGTACGGTGGCAATGTCGTTGCCAGGTATCCAACTTTCTACCGGAGTGCCGCCCCATGAAGTGTTGATAACGCCCACTGGCACACCAAGTTCGGCATTGAGTTTCTTTGCAAAATAGTAGCACGTCGCGCCAAACTTAGGAGTGTTGGCAGGGGATGCGGGCTTCCAAGAGCCTTTGAAATCCTCTTCGGGCGCAAAACTTACCGCCCTCTCCACCATGAATACGCGGACGTTGGGATTGCCGCTCGACGCGATGTCGTCAGGCCCGTTTTCCACAGGTGCGCCAGCCCAGCCTTCCATAGGCATCTCCATGTTGCTCTGTCCGGATGCCACCCACACTTCGCCAATGAGTACGTCATTGATTTTGGCGGTGTCGCCGGAGATTACCTGTACAGTGTAGGGACCGCCAAATTGCGGCGTGGAGATGCTTGTGCGCCAAATGCCTTTGTCGTCAGCGGTGGCGGTGGCAGACTGCCCCCATGAACCTTGCACCGATACCTGTGCGCCGGGCGCAGACTTGCCCCAGATGGGAGCGTCTGATTTTTGTTGCAGCACCATGCCGTCGGCAAATACGCTCGGCAACCATACGTGTCCCGCGCTTTTGTCTTGCTGACCTGTCTGTTCGCCGCATGAGGCGAGAAGGATTGCCGAAGCAATCGGTATAATTATTTTTTTCATTTTAAATTGTTGATGTGTTAACATAATGTGTTTTTTTGTTGACAAAGACAAAGGTAATTAGTTTAACGTAAATAAAGGGTAAAAGGATTCAATTTTTGTGATTTTTTATGAAAAAAAATGGACGATGAAGTTTTTTTGATGCTTCATCGTCCATTAAATATTATTTGGGTGGGGTAAATAGTAGGCAAGCGAGCCGCTTGCACTCCAGATTATTGGCAGGCGAGCCGCTTGCACTCCAGCCGATTATTCGCCCTTAGCGAGTTCTTCGATGCTGCCGTCGTCTTGCGCGGTGGGATCGTTGTAGCGGAAGTTGTCGGTGGCGGGCTGGTCGTTGTTGGCGTTGTTGAAACGCTGACCATAGCCCTGGTTGCCGTAGCCTTGGTTGCCGTAGCCACGATTGCCGTAGCCTTGGTTGTTGCCATAGCCGCCACGATTGTTGTAGCCGCCACGGTTGTTGTAGCCGCCGTTATTGTAATATCCGTTGTTGTTGTAATTCTGGCGGCGCGGACGGAAACCACCTTGCTGGTTGTAGCCCTGCTGGTTGTAGCCGTTGTTGCCAAAACCCTGCTGGTCGTCGCCCTGCTGGTCGTCGGCATTGCCGTTGAATCCCTGATTGTTGTTGTAGCCGGAGTTGTTGTAACCCTGATTGTTATTGTAGCCTTGGTTGTTGTAACCGTTGTTGTAGCCGTATCCGTTGTTGTAGCCGTAGCCTTGCTGGCGGCGCGGGCGGAATCCCTGGTTTTGCTGCGGGCGGAATCCCTGATTGTTGTATCCCTGACGCCTCTGCTGGAATCCGTTGTTCTGCTGGCGGAAACCGTTGTTCTGGTTCTGATTGTTGTTTTGCTGGCGCGGACGAGCGATGGAAACTTTTACCACCTTCTTCTCCGTTGCGCCTTCTGCGTCTTCCACCTCAAACTCAATCTCGCTGTCGTTGAGTGCGTCGATTGCGTTCTGTCCCTCTTCTTCGTTAGGCATCTCCACAAAGCCGAAGCCCTTGGACTTGCCGGTCTCCTTGTCGATGATTACTTTTACTGAATTGATAGTTCCATAAGGGGAAAATAACTCTCTTAAGGTCTCCTCTGTTGCGTTGACGCTTAAGTTTGCAATATAAATGTTCATATTAAAAAATTAATAATGTAAATAAAAATGTATGTCATATTTAATTGACGCGCAAATTTATGTTTATTATTTGATATTACCAACAAAAATGCAAATTATTTTTCACTTTTTTTTCTACGCCTAAAAAAATGTTGCCATTATGGTCGTTTTTTTGATGATAATTAGTAATTTTGCGGTGCGAATTTCGTTATTAACTATAATGGCAGATGTTGCCGCTACGTTTTTTTAAGAAAAGAAACATTATCAATTAAGGACGTTATGTACAGAATACTATCAATATTAGCGGTGCTGATGGCTTGTTTGCAGACCGCATCGGCACAATCCGCGAACGTGGGCATCAGCCTTGGTGCCAACTTCTCCAACCTCGTGGGACCCGGCAAGATAAAGGACTCCAAGCCGAGGCTCGGATTCTGTCCGGGCATAATAATCGACATCCCCACCACCTTCGAATCGTTCCTGGAGTTGGGCGCGTTCTATTCGCAGCAGGGTGTCAACATCAAGTCTGACGAATACGGAGCAGACAGGGACAACCTCGTGCCATACATGGGCAAGGATTTATTTAAGAAATACACCTCCGACGGCAACCACAAAACGCTCCGCTGCAAGACCAACATCTCCAAACACGTGGACTATCTCTGCATCCCTGTGATGTGGAAACAGTCGTTTGGCTCATTGTACGGCAAGATAGGCCCATGGGCGGCGTTTGCTCTCAATGCGTATTCGCAGAAAAAGGTTACAATATACTGCGGCACAGACACCATCATCAAGTACGACAGCAAGAAGGACACCACTGAGGTAGGCAAAGCGTTCAACCAGACCTTTATCAACAAACTCCGCAAGTACGACGTGGGCATTGGAATGTCTATCGGCTACCAGACCGCCGTGGCACACGGCATGGACCTCTTTATAGACGCGACATACAGGATGGGATTCTTCTCGGTGGAAAACGAGCCTCTCAACCGCAAATCCACCATCCGAAATATGTATTTTATAATTTCTGCCGGCGTGTTCTTCGTCAGCGACCGTAAGTCGAAGACGTTTAGGCGACGGTAGGGAACTTCAATTTTTTGCTAAACAGAACACACATATTATAATATATGCATCGTATAGTCTTGCTAAGGATATTATTGGCGGTGCTGCTCGTAGCGGCGGCATCGGGTGGACGGGCGCAACAGGTAACAATGAAGGCGGGCGCAATGCTCGGCAAGGTGGACTCACGCGAAATCAGCGGCGACATCCGCCGTATGCTCAATATATACTGGGAAACCAACTACTCTCTGCGCATCGCACCGTACAGGTACGTAACTTTTGGACTCGCGTACCTGGGCGCAGGCGGCAAATTTGGCGAGACAGACGATTTTGACAAATACAACATTTTTTCTTACGATGTCACGGCGCGGTTTAACAACGTATTACTTCCCATCAAATTTAAGGTAAGCACCGAACACCGCCGCAAGCCCCGCGTATATGGATACGTAGGCACAGCACCTGGCGTGATGTTTTACGAGGCGCGAGACATCGAGTTCAAAGGCGACCACCAACCAGACCAAAGGCAGAAAAAGGCAATATTCGGCTGGTCGCCACGTCATTTCCAAAACTACATTATGGTAGGAGGCGGCGCATATTACAGGCACATCATCCTTGAAATAGGCGCATACGTAAGCACCTTTAAGAATTACAAAGAATTTAAGGCTCCAATAGTGTTCAACTCTGGAATAATGCTCAACGTTGGCTATCAGGTGTCAAACGATGAAACCAAAAGATGGTGATACAATAAAACAACAAATGAAATAAGGCAATCAATGAATAAAATAATCTATATAATCTTTTTGCTGGTAATGATATGCGGCGGGGCGATGGCTCAGCCGGAGTTTCAGACGCGACCAACGGCGTGTACCATCGACAAACACAGGTTTGAACTGTCGCTATTCTCGCCATCGAGGTATGGCATCGGCGAAAAGACGGAGGTTTTCACGGATGTTTTGGGCGACATAATGATACCAAACGTGGGACTTAAACACCGTTGGTTTACCAAGCCCGCGCAGGACAAGGGCGGTTTTCTGAGGACGAGAGAGATGCATTTTGGCACGGTGCATACGTTCGACTATCCGGGCATCTTCTTTAATGGTGTCAAAAAACACACCTCAGACTACATCCCCGACACTTGCACCGTGCCAAGCGTTATCACCATGAAAAATGAGGCGCGTCTTTCCATAATGCTCCAAAAAAAGACCAACTGCGAGCCGGGCAATTTTTTGCTGACTCTCAGGGCGGGCGTCAAAAATTCGTTTAAGGTCGGCAAGGAGTCAAACATGCCGCCTATCGACCGCCACACACTTTGGTACAGGGAGAGCGTCGTTTGCCTCGATACAATAGTTTGGTTTGTAGGCGCAGACGTGGACATCCACATCGCCGGCAAACTGAACCTGCTCATGGACGCCGACTTCTATTCCGTTGACTGGAACGTGAAAGACTGGTCGGGCGAAAACAAACTGTTTGTCTATGGATATTTTGGCTACAAACAGAACGTGATGCTCGAAGCCGGCGTCAAACTATTGTACGGCACAGTGTTCGACAATTTTAAATTTAAGGCGTTGCCAATGATAGACGTGTCTTATTATTTCTCCTTGAAGAAAAAGCGCGACAAAGGTCTCTTTGGTCCCGAAATCTCCATGCTCACCCACAATCGCAGACGTTATTAACTATGGAAAGCAGGATAGACCTCGAAAGCCTCAACCCGGTAGATTTTTACGGTGTCAACGAGCAACGTCTCGAACACATCCGCACGATGTTTCCCAAGATAAAACTCGTGGCACGCGGCAATCAAATCAAGATACTCGGCGAGGCGGCGGAAGTGGAGCGTTTTACCGTTCTTCTGGACAAAATCAAGCGGCATTACGCCACCTACAATTCGCTCTCCGACACCGAATGGGACAGCCTTCTCAACGACAACGGCACCAAGGCGACCCTTGCGGCGGGCGGCGGCGACGTGATTCTGTTTTCCACCACGGGCAATCCGATACGTCCGCGCTCCGAGACCCAGATGATGATGGTAAAGGAGTTTGAGCGCAACGACTTGCTTTTTGCAACCGGTCCCGCCGGTACGGGAAAGACTTTCCTTGCAGTTGCCCTGGCAGTAAAAGCCTTGAAATCTGGCGCGGTACGCCGCATCATACTCTGCCGCCCCGCTGTGGAGGCTGGCGAAAAGATTGGCTTTCTCCCCGGCGACATGAAGGAAAAACTCGACCCCTACATGCAAGCCCTCTACGACGCACTCAACGAAATGATACCGCAACGCCGCCTTGAAGACATGATAGAGGAACGCATAGTACAGATTGCGCCGCTGGCCTTTATGCGCGGCAGGACGTTGGGCGACGCGGTTGTAATCCTCGACGAAGCACAAAACGCCACGGTGGCGCAGTTGAAGATGTTTCTCACGAGGATGGGCGACAATTCCAAGTTTATCGTTACTGGCGACGAGACGCAGATAGACCTGCCGCGCCATTCGGATTCGGGACTTGTACACGCGCTGAGGATATTAAACGGCATACGCGGCATCTCCTTTGTGGCGTTTGGCAAGGACGATGTGGTAAGGCACAAGTTGGTAAAGAAAATAATTGACGCATACGAGGTTAATGCATAATGCATAATGCATAATGCATAATAAAAAACATATAAAAAAATGAAAGCATTAACAAACACAGATTTCCATTTTGATGGACAGAAGAGCGTTTACCATGGCAAGGTGCGCGATGTGTATAATATCAACGACGAAAAGTTGGTGATGGTGGCGACGGACAGGATTTCGGCGTTTGACGTCGTATTGCCCAAGGGTATTCCGTTCAAGGGTCAGATATTGAACCAGATAGCCGCCAAGTTTCTCGACCTCACCGCCGACATCGTTCCCAACTGGAAACTCGCCACGCCCGACCCAATGGTAACAGTGGGCAGAAAGGCTGAACCGTTCCCGGTGGAAATGATTATCCGTGGCTACCTGACGGGGTCGAGTTGGCGCACCTACAAATCGGGCGCACGTGCAATATGCGGCGTACCGATTCCCGACGGCATGAAGGAGCATCAGAAATTCCCAAAACCAATCATCACTCCCACCACCAAGGCCGCCGAGGGACACGACGAGGACATCTCCAAGGAGGACATCATCGCCAAGGGTCTTATTTCCGCCGAGGATTACGCACAGATAGAGGACATCACTTACCGGCTGTTTGAGCGCGGCACTGAGGTTGCCGCCAAGCGTGGTTTGATTCTCGTGGACACCAAGTACGAATTTGGCAAGATAGACGGCAAAATAGTACTCATCGACGAAATCCACACGCCCGACTCTTCGCGCTATTTCTACAAGGAGGGCTACGAGGAGCGTTTTGCCAAGGGCGAGCCTCAGCGTCAGTTGAGCAAGGAGTTTGTACGCGAATGGCTC
>CAMJWL010000102.1 GCA_946409405.1 uncultured Bacteroidales bacterium | reverse complement strand
GCAAGACCATCGTATTCTCCGACGCACTCAATCCGCAGATGGTGGAGAAGATTACAGACTATTGCAAGGGCAAGATAGGCATGTCGTTTGGCATCGGTACCAACTTCACCAACGACGTTGGAGTTAAACCTCTCAACATGGTGATAAAACTCTACGAAGTGCTCACCGGCAGACGCTGGACGCAGGTAGTGAAACTCTCCGACACCCCTGGCAAGCACACCGGCAACGACGAAATTGTAAGGCGCATCATGGCGGAGTTGGGGATGTAAACAACGGAAATCACAGAAATCACAGATTTTTTTTTTTGCACATTCGTTGTTGATTACAAAATAATTGTTACTTTTGTGCAATCAACAACATTAAAACACAAAGAACATGCAGACAGGAACAGAAAAGAAAGGCATCAATCCCAAAATACTCTTGTGGATTGTAGTGGCAATTGTGGCATTCGTGGTGATTTCGTCGTGTTTCACCATCATCGGACCCTCCGAAAGGGGTGTCAAAGTAACTCTCGGCGAGGTGGAAAACCAGGTCTATCAGCCGGGCATCGTATGGACAATACCGTTTGTTACCACGGTGAAGACCTTCGTGCTTCAGCCCCGCACATACGAAGTTTCCTTCGACGTGGGTGCCAACGGTGCAATCACCAAAGACATGCAGACCGTGGGCGCGACGGTGTCGGTGCGTTATTTCTACGACGAAAACCGCATCCTCGAAATCGTGAAGAAGTACGCCAACGACGCCATCATCGAATCAGCCATGCGCGACAACATCAAGGCGTCATTGAAAGAGACCACAGGTCGCTACTCCATCTACGAACTCGTGGAGCAGCAAAACAAAATCACGCAGGAAGTTTCGTCGGCAATCTTGACCCGTATGCAGGACTACCCCATCGCCATCTCGCAGACCACCATCACAAACTGGGACTGGTCTGACGACTTCGACCGTCAAATCAAGGAGACCGCCAACCGCACCCAGCAGGTACGCCAGGCAGAGCAGGAGGCAAACATCGCCGCCGCCCAGGCTCAAAAGAAGGTAAGGGAGGCTGAAGCCAACAAGCAGGCCGCCGAACTTGACGCCGAAGCCGAGGTTGCCCGCGCCAAAGGTCAGGCAGACGCCGTAAAAATCAAGGCAGACGCCGAGATGTACGCCGCCACACAGTTGGCAAAGGCAAAGGACATGAAGGTTCAGGAATGGAAGCACGAGGAGGAGATGAAACGTCTCGAAAAATGGGACGGTCGCAACGTGCCTAACTACATTCCCATCACCGCCGGTGGTACGATGGTGGATCTGAACAAATAATACAACTGCAGTAATTGATACAAAAATCCGCCGCCCGACACCTTCTATATAAAGGTATGGGCGACGGATTTTTTTGTAGGGGGGCAAAGTAACTATTTTTCCCGATACAGCAATATTGTACCGCTCCGCTTCAACGTCGAGCCGTCTTTGCCATTAACTATCAAATCGTAATAATACGTCCCCGGCGGACAAGGGCGGTTGCCTTTGTTGTCTATCGTGCCGTCCCAACCAAAAATGGACGGCGTTACGCTCTCCCATTTGCAGATGGTCTGCCCGTATGAATTGTAAATCTTGCAACGAAAACTGCGGATATTGGCGGGCATCTGGGTGAGATTGCCATTTTTGAGAAACGATTCGTCCTCGCTAAAAAACGTAAATACATCATTTACGCCGTCGCCGTTGGGAGTAAAGATGTTAACTTCCTTAATCTCCAACGGACGAGGAATTACACTAACGTATTGAGTGTCAACATCTATACAACCCTTGGCGGATTGAGTTTCCATTACGACCTCGTATTTGCCGCGCTCATAATATGCGTGGGGGGCGTTGGCGGTGTATTCGCGGGGGGAGTTGTCGCCAAAATGCCACGTGGTTTCCGCAGCCCAAGAAGTACGGTTGTTGAAGTTGATTTCGTCGCCTATAAAAGCCGTGCCGCCGTCGTCAACGCTCGCAAAACTTGCCAATTCCACATTTACAAACACCGACGTATCGTGCATACAGCCCATGTCGTCGCTGATTACAAAACTGTACCGCGTTGTACCCTCCTCCTGCGGACGCGCATCGGCAATGCCCGCAGACGTAGCCGAGACTCCTTTGCCCGACCAGACAGCGCGACGCAGGTCGTACTTGGCATCAAACTGCCACAGATGGCTATTAATCAAATTTTCGTTTAAAACTATCTCAAAACCATACACATAGCAACTGTTTTCGGTGTCGTTGGAGGTGATTTCGAGTTTCCAATCGCCGTTGAGGGGTGCGCCGACGAGGGAAGAAAATTCTGACGTATTGGCGGGCGTAAAAGTGTATTCCATCAATGTACGGTTTGCAAAACTGTACTCCCTGCCATCACTAAGTGCCTTGTTATAAGGACTTAACACAGCCTTTTTGCCGTCGGGTGCGGTGAGCGTGATTTGGGCGTTGGCGGTGTTGCCATGAAAAAAAGACAACTTGACCGCGCTGATGTCGCCAGTGGATACTGATACACCGTCAAAATTCTTAAACCTCACCTTTTCGCTCCACGACGTGCCGTAAAGCGACTGAGGAATGGATTCGTAATAGTAATTGCGACTGCCATACTTCACCGTGCGGTCTGAGATGGGCATCGTCAATGTAATTTTTTCGCCGAGGCAAACTCCTGAGTACGAGTCGTCTATATCGTTGCTGTAACCGCTAAAATCGGGCGACTTGCCTATGATAACTTTTGCAATGTCGGTGGCAGTGTTGCCGCCCTGCGTCATGGTAACGCTCAGCATGTACGCGCCGCCGGTCTTGTAGGCATACTCCACGGAGGGGATGCGGGTGGTGCGGTGGTCGCCGTTGTCAAAATTCCAAAGGTACGTCGCACCCTCAGCCTCATCGTCGGCAGTGGCTACGGTGGCGGTAAGCGTCAAAACGTCCTCCGGGCAAGCCTTGATAAGCCCGTTGTCGCAGTCTATGTGGATGCTCTGCGACATCGCGCCTATCGGCAGGAGCAACGCCGCAATTAATGTGGTAAGATGTTTCATTATGATTGAATTTTAGCGCAAAATTAGCATTTTTATTTTTGGGACACAAAATTATTTGACTAACTTTGCGCTCATGGTACGGACAATTACAATAATAATATTGCTGATGGTTGCGCTCGGAGTGGATGCGCAGCCTTTTCTGCGCGAGCAACCGGTGGCAAACAGCACCGACAGGCGCGTATATAGCACCATGCAGGCTCATACGGGCGATTCTTACGCCAACACATGGAACGTTGGCAGCGCAAAAAAACTTTCGGGCAAGATTTATGTGCTCGAAGTGTGGCTCACTCGCCCCGGCACTTCGTGGAGCAAGACCGACATGGGCAACGTGCAATACAAAATTAACAACGCCCTCGCCTGGTTGCAACGGATGGCGGCGCGATATAGTGTGGCGGTGGAATTTGTGAGCGGCTCTTATCACGGCGACGGCGGCGGCGTGGAAATGGCTGGTCTCCCCACCTCTTACGACGACTGCGCCAACCAACCGCTACTCCTGCCCCGCGCTCTCAAAGTGGTCGGCTACACGGACGTATTTCAGTGTTACAACCAACTGCAATCCATCGCCGGCACAGACAACATCTTGGTTCTCCTACTCATCAACAACAACGGCTGGTCCAATGCCAACCAATTTTCCACCCTCCACGCCACCAACCATTTCAGAGACTATTTCTTGGAAAGCGTCAATGTATTCCGCACCGACGACGGAATGCCCACCAACGGACAGACTATTGCGCACGAAATTTTGCACCTTTTTGGCGCGTGGGACATGTACGGCGGACAGGCATCCAACGCCGCCGGACAGTGGGCAGAAAAAAATTACCCTTACGAGATAATGCTCCAAGTGTCGTCGCCATTGGACGACCTCACCATCTCGCCATTAACCGCCTGGCTCGTAGGGCTTACGAGCGAATATCACGAATGGTATTGGGATTTTGTGCGGGAGGAATACAAAAACTGATTACTTTGCCTTCACCTGCTTTGCCTCGCCCCTTACCGCGTCCCTAATCTCAAACTCCGATACAGGCACCTCGCCCGTTATAAAGTCGGCATTGTTGAAATTGGCGGTGTACATTTCGTAAAAATCGGGGTCTTCCTGAGGCAACACAAAACGCTTGTCAAACGTGCCTTTATCGGGGTTGAAATGCGCAAAATACGGCTTTGTAAACAATCTGTCGGGATATTTGGAGCCTACAACAAGCCATTTGCCATTGTGCGACCAATTGTGATTGCTCTCTGTTGACGGGCTGTTGACTCCATCAGGATGCGAGGTCTGCATCGTCTGCAAATCGAGCAGCCAAATCTCCGATTCTTGGTCAAACGGCGTAAAATATCCCCTATTCGCCAATGTGTAGGCTATGTACCTGCCGCACGGCGACGGTTTTGGATACGCCACGCTGCCATGCGCCGCCTGGTCGGTGAGCAAAGTGTCCACATCGCCCCACACGTCGGATTCGGCATCGTATGTTATCTTCAATAGGCTGAATCTCAGGCTTGTATCTGTTTCGTCGCCCTCACGACGTTTTTTGGCACTAATATAATAAAGCGTCTTGCCGTCGGGACCCCATGCGGGAAAATTTTCGAGGTCTTCGGAGCAGAGTTTTGGCGTGGACGACACGGTTTCGGTCTTCAAATTCATGATTATGATGTCTGAAACGCGGTCAGAAACATAGATACGCTTTTCCAAATCGTTGTGGAAACGCTGACCGATATTGTTGGCGGACATCGCGATAATGTAGCCGTTGGGATTCCACGACGAATACACGCCGCCCGAAATAGCCGACTCAATCTTAGTATTGTATTTCTGCAACTTGCCTTCGTACAGAATCGTGGTGCCGGGGTTGAACTTGCGGCTGTGAAACATCATCTTGTCGGGCTGTTGACGGCAAAAAGTATGGCAGTTGACACAGGCGCGGTCTATGCCCGAATTTTCTACAATGGGCTTGCAACCGAAATTCTCTACGCAACGCTGATACAATCCCATCTTGAGCCAAAAAACATAGCCCGTCTCGATATTTCGGTAAGCGAGGTGGGAATCTATGCTGTCGGGCGTAATGTACTGAGCAAAAGGCTTGTAGCGGAAACATTTGCCCGTTGTGTCGGAGATATACGCAGTAATGTTGATGGAGCCGCCAACGTTATCTGCCATCAGTTGCTTCCAATCGTCGATGTCCCAAATCAACTTTCCGTCCTGGCAGACAATCTTTTGACTGCCCTTAGAGGATGCCACCTCCACCATTTCGAGCCTGCCGCCATTAGCCGCCTTAAAATTGAGCGGCGCGATATTCACAGGAATCGTTACATCCATGTAGTCGGGGAAAATCACTGGCTTGGAGTCTTTGTCTTGAAAGTCCGTGATTTCCTTTGTGCCACAGGAGGTTATTATCATTATGACGATTAGCAATAGTACATTTGTTTTCATTGCGGATGATTTTGTTTAAGACTAAAATTCTTTGCCATCGGATTATCAAACGTGAAATAAATCCAATAAGTGTCGGCAAATTTGGGTTTCACTGTTTTGTAGGCGTTCTTGCCCTCGCGGTTGCAGATAGTGCCAAACTCCACAAAACGGCGGCTCACCGTAGCGTCAAGCGGAATCTCCGAGACTTCCTTGCGCTGGCTTTTGGCAGTGGCCTTGTAAATAGCCACAGCCTCCTGATAATGTTTGGGGAGTTTTTTGAGGTCATATTTCGACGCAAAGAGGACGTTCAAAAAGTTTTCCAAATCTTTTTCCAACAGGCAGTAACACAGCAAGTAATCCGCCGCCGCATAATTATTCTTATTGGCAATAAACAACTCCTCAAAATTTCTGTATGGCGGCGACATTATATAATCATCTTTAACGGCAAGACTGCGCTTCTCCTGCACGTATTCTTTTGGCAAGGAGCGCACGTCCTCGCCCGCCATAAACCTGCGCCTACTCCGTACAAACTTATGCGCCATCATGTTACGATCCAATTGCCTTAGAAAAATCTCCGCCTCCTGATAACGCCCCGATATTATCAGGCAGTCGATAATGCGCCTCAGCACATACGGACTGTCCTTATAATAGATGACGCTCTCGTAGGCATAATGCAAGGATTCCGACAATTGACCTATCTGAAAATACATCGTACTCGACGGATAACATACGCTACCCGCCATCGGTTCTTCTATGGTAAGAGCCTCGTTGCCAAGTAGTTGTGGGTATTCAAACAATTTGCTCGACATCTGACCCGTCATCGCGACAGCAAGGTCGTAATAGAAATTGGTGTTTCTATCGTATCCGGGAAACTTGTTGGCGTTGTCGATAATGTATTGCCAATCAGAGAGTTCGGCGTGCCATGCCATCCGTGCCGAAAATCTCTCGCGTCTGCTATCGTACATACTGTAAACGCCGATGGTGATACCCGTCAGCACCGCCAAAACCACCGCATAGCACATCGCAGGGCGACTAAAACTTTTTTTGCCCGCCCAATTTTGCACCACAATCGCCACTGGCACAAG
Source organism: uncultured Bacteroidales bacterium (assembly GCA_946409405.1). GTDB lineage: Bacteria > Bacteroidota > Bacteroidia > Bacteroidales > UBA3824 > UBA3824. The sequence continues at coordinate 5,429 of CAMJWL010000102.1, read as the reverse complement.
CAGATAAAACAATGCTATCATCGGCTGAAACTGTTCCAAAATAGTTCTCGAAATGATGGGCTGATAGAAAATCTGCGCCGGATTCAAGGGCATCGCAAACCGGTACATCAACGCCGGATAAAAAGCCGTTGCAGCCAACGTCCACACGACATCCAACAAATTGATTTTCTTCAATATAAACAACGCCAACTCCGCCGCGCAAAAACTATACAGATACAACGGCCCGCAGCAATGATAAACCGCAATAGCAACCGCCGCCGACAATGCGCCAAACGTCTTGTGTCCCTTGGGCAAAAGGTGCAGCAGATTCATCAATCCGAGCATCAGGGCAAGCCGAGTGATAGCCGCAAAATCAAAATACACATTGTTGATACACGCCACAGCCACAAAGAGTGGAGCAATCCACAGCAGCGATTTTGCGCCGTATTCTGTCCCAAAAATCTTTTTCATGAGGCTCACCAACAGCCACGCCGACAGCGCAATCTCCGCCACAAGCAAAAATGCGCCCCAAAAAGTCATATTAAAAAACTGCTCCACAAACAGCGACAAGTACGCCCCTACCCCACCGGGCAACGGCAGCCATTCCATAAAAAACTGTCTGTCAGTCAAGAAGGCAGGATGCTGTATCACATGATATATGCCCATCCCGACCCCAAACATCAAAACCAACAACGCCGCCACGTATGACGCCACTATTGCTATAAGATAACCGTTTTGTTTAGTTAACTCCTTAATATCCATATAATTATGTTTTTAATATCCAAACTGTACTCTGTCGCCCGATTTGAGCCGGCTCTCCAACACGCCCTTGTCAACCTTGAACTCCTTGGTGGCAAACTCCGGCACATTGTAACTATACATGAGTTTGCGGTTGTCTTCGGGCGACTGCTGCGGAATCATAAAAGCCTTGTCCGCATGGCCGTTAGCATCGATGTGCGCAATGTACGCCCGCGTATATAAACCGTCGTCGCGCCTCGACTCAAAGGCTATCCACTCCGAATTTTGCGACCAAGAATGATAACTGTCAGCATCCTTGCCATTGGCGTTTTGTAACGGAAAAGTATCGCCCGTGGCAAGATTAAGCATCCACAAATCCGCCTCCTTGTGCCAAATGGCAAACTGTCCGTAATTAAACTTGGTGTATAACAGCCACTTGCCGTCGTATGAAGGTCGCGGGAACGCCGTCGAGAGCGAATCCTTGGACGCATTGACCAACGTATCCACTTTGCCTACAAAACTGCCAGTAGCCTCGTCAAAACCTATCCTGCATATATCATAATGCACCTCGCGGGTTTTGATAGCCATGTCAACGGTGTCTGCCGTCACATAATACAGCCATTTGCCGTCTGGCGAGAATGACGGCTCTGTGGTAAAAGTCTTCGCACTGTTCAATTCGGGCGCGGTGAGGAGTTTGTTGTTTTTTACGTCATAGACCACCACACGCGATTCGGAATCATAGACCTCCACCCTATTGGGACTTCCGCAATGAAACGACTGCACCGTATTGTTCTGGGAATAAGCGATATAATTGCCAGACGGATGCCAATATGGATATACGCAGTTGAGAAGGTACTTGTCGGTCTTGGCGTTGCAAGCCTTCAAATCGTCGCCCGATTTTAGCACCGTGCAGCCCAACGTGCCCCTCACATGTATCTGCGCCACGTCAGTATTGCCCTTGCAAAACGAATGGCAGTTGACGCAGTTGCCGTCGATGAGACGGTTGTCAACCACGGTGGTCTGCTCAAAAGTTGTAAGATTTCTGCAATACAACCCCATCTTGCTGTACAACTCGTACCCGGGCGCAATGAGCCTGTAACAGAGGTACGGATCCACCTCAGAATCAGCCACTTTGATATAAAACGGGCGATAAACATACCTGATGTTATTTTTGATTTCTGCCACTACGACTTCTATCTTTCCGCCCGCCGATGCCTGCAAAATTTCGCGCCATTCTGCTATCGGAATATCCACATAATTGCCGCCATCAAAATCGTACTCCTTGCCGTCGGCAGCCTTGACGTGCGCCTCTATCCGTTGCAACGAATCAAAAGCCACTGTCGAAAAATTGAGCGGCGCAATGTTTTTGGGTATTGTAACGCCGTTGTAATCGGGCCACAGCGATGGTACGCAGTCCCTCTCTACCGTCTGATTGACAGTAGGTTGACACGCCGCAAAAATCGAAAGTAATATAATATAAATAATGTATTTCATTGTTGCTGATGATTTAAGTGCAAAGGTAAAAAGATTTGCGGGATTTTAAATAAAAAAAATTCATCAATATCATTTAACACAATTTTCCGTTTATGTTAATTTTTTTAAAACAAAAAAGTGTGGTTTCCTTTGGTTATTCTGCAAAAAATACATATTTTTGCGACGTTTATTTACAAAAAAAAACTGACCTCATCATTATGGAGGTCCCAATATGAACTCATTGTCTAATGAGAAAACTCGTAGAGGCGAGACAATTCCTCCAAGCATTGGGTTTGCCCCTGATGCCTTCCCCGAAGCCAAAAGCTCAAAAACTGGGGTGTCGGTGAGATATGACATTACCCCAAACAAAAGTTGGTATGTTTTCAGGGCGTCATACGGAAGAGAAGACATGGCGTCGGATTTTCTCGTAGAAACCGGCACTTATACCTATATCCCCAAAAAGTATGTGATAAAATCTGTCTGGGGAAAAAAGAAAAGATTTCTTCAATCGCTCATACCAAATCTTGTTTTTGCATATACCACCAAAGACAAAGCAAAAGAATATGTCAATGACACACCTTCACTCCCCTTCCTGACCTATTATTACAACCATTTTGTAACAGACGATGAACACAAGAATCCACCTTTGATAGTTTCGCACGACGAAATGGCAAAACTTGTTCAAACTACTTGGAACAAGAACGAACATCTGATGTTTGTGGATCCGTCGCAATGTCATTATAAAAGCGGAGAAAACGTCAGGATTATAGACGGGCCTTTTATAGGAGTGGAAGGCAGGGTTGCCAGAGTGGCAGGCCAGCAGAGAGTGGTTGTTTCGCTCAGCAATATCGGATTAATCGCCACGGCGTATATACCTTCGGCATTTATAGAAGTAATAAGAAAGAATAATTAGTAACAAGACAACATAATATTCACAAACATGAATCAACCCATTGAAATGCACAGTTTCTACGAACATGGAACTGATGCATACAATTTGGAAGGTTTTCAACCGCAAATCGTTGACGCCGAATATCTGAAACAACTCGGTGTCTCAATTGAACCCTCTGACGAGACACTACAAGGACTTATCCGCGGGTCCAAACTGTTCATGAAACGCTTGGAGGAACACACCGTCATCCCCAAGTCGATGCTGTACTTAGAGGATTGCGATCCTGATGCCGTAGAGACCGAGATTCACAACTACACAGGCCGTTGTCCTACGCTGACCTTCGAGGTGAACCCAATCAAGGGCTGCCACGTTGGATGTCAGTACTGTCTGGTAACCGACGGCGTACACGAGCAGAAACTTATCGCCTACCAAAACTACCACCTCTATGTACGCAAACTCCTGGAGGAAATGAACGGTGCTTGCAGCGAACTGCCTAACGCCGCAACAAAAGAGGATCTCCAAGAGCGCAGCCGACTGCTTCAAGAATTGGCAACCGCCATCGTAGAAGCACCAGAGAAGAAGAAGGATATAGAGCGGAAGATTGTGGCTCTGAGTCGTGGCAAGAACTGGAACCATTACTACTACTTCTCGCCCAAGACAGAAGCCCTTCAGGAGCCGACACTCCACACAGGTATTGCACACCGCATCCTGCGCGAGTTCATTGCCCACTTCAAAAAATACCCTAACTCAAACGCACGTCTCTTTATTGCATCAAAGGCCGGCACCAAGCACCTCCTGGTGGAAAACGAAGGCGAAACCATCCTCGACCTCTTCGAACAGCTGAAAGACAAGATGCAATTCAACACCTCAGTGAGCATCATGCCAACTGCGTTCCGCAACCTTCTGGAACCCTACGGCGCGCCCATAGAAGAGCGTCTCAACGCCGTGCGCATGTGTCAGGAGCGTGGAATAGAGGCTAATTCGGCATTGGTACAGCCTATCTTCGTGCCATACCTCACCGATAAGCACATCAAGGAGTTCTTCGACATGCTCCACGACGCCGGCATCGTAAACTACAAACCGGAATTCCTCACGGCCTGCATGGAAAACCTTGCACAGTTAGGCCAATGGCTTGGCTACTTCGACAAGAAACTGGAGCGCGACCTCTACATGGACTATATAAGCCCGAAGAACGCCGACCACCGCAAACAGCGCGGACGCACAGCACCCAACCGTGCGCTCTCAATAGAGAACATACAGCGGCTGATGAAATATACCGACACCATTGGAATGTCCACCAGCATCTGCTTCTGGGTACGCAACCAGTTGAAAGTGCCTACAAGCATCATCCCCATCATCAATCGCAACGGCTTCCAATGTCTTGGTTACCAGTCAAAACTCTTTAAAAATGAAAAGTAATCAAATGTCCTGTCAGGAAGTCTGCTTTCAGTTGTTTGCAGACAAGACCGACTATTACCACAGGTGGTATCACTCCAAGCCGATGCTGATTACCTCCGAACGGCGCAACGAACTGCGGCGTATGCATACCTTGCTCTATAAGTGCATCGTCTATATGGCGGAGCATTACCGTGAGTGGGTGCCTGAATATATGCCCTTAGACGGGAAGGTGATGGAGGTGCTGGATCGCCAGAGCCGCTATCCCTTCCGTGCAGGAGCCTACCGCCCCGACTATATCATAAGCGAGGACGGCAGGCTGCTGTTTGTAGAAATCACCAGCCGGTTCTTCGGGCATGGCATCTGGATCAACTATCCCTCGGTGGTCAGGGCTGAGCAGTTCATGGCAACTCATCCCGAAGCATCTTGGGAAAACCGCTATGATGAATTGCTAACTTACATGCGCGACATCATCCCTGCGGGCAAGTCTATCTACGTACTGAAAAGCAGCGACAAGACGAGCGAGATACCCCTCTACAGAAAGTTCTACGAGTATTACGGACATGAGGTAACCATCTATGAGGCTGCTGAGGTTGAAACGCATATTGACAAGTGGCGACATGATGCAGTGGTAATCAGTGCCCTCAATCAGCAAGACCTTCTATCATTCAAGATGGAGACCCTGCAAGCCATGATAGATGCACGGATGCTCAACGACTTCCGCACCATCTTCCTTGCGCATGACAAGCGCTTCTTGCGCCTCATTTTCGTTGACGAGTTCACACGGGAATGCCTCACGGAAGAAGAAACTAAATTTCTGCGTGAACACACGATCCCCACCTACATGTATAGCAGTCATCCGGAGGTATGGAAAGACGCCCTAACGCATAAGGACCAATACATCCTTAAGCCATACGACTTAGGCAAGAGTGTTGGTCTGTATGCCGGCGTG
>CAMJWL010000101.1 GCA_946409405.1 uncultured Bacteroidales bacterium | reverse complement strand
ACATATAACTACTATCCATCTCGATTTTATCAAGGTACATAGTTTTATCGACGTAATAATAATTCTCACGTCGTATGCGTCCAAAATCATTGATGCCCTGCGGCAAAAGTTTTATGCTCTGTTCCATAGCGAAAATGTTTTCGGCAAAGATATGAAAAAATTTTGTGTAAAAAACAGCAAATAATTATTTTTCCACCTCCACAATTTCACACGTGTGCTTTTTCTTTTCATCGTAATTGATGCCGACAAAAAGCACTTTGCCGCTGAAATTGTCGAAAGCATGGAAATATTCCTTGTTTTGAATTTGAGCGACGGCACGGCTGGCGGTTTTGTTGGATTTGAGTTCAATAATCATCGGCGGATACTTGCTGTCGGCGTGCAACGGGGTGTAAATCAAGTCGGCAATTCCGTTTCCAGCGGAAGTCTCTTTGAAAACTGTGTAGTAATTTAGCGCATCGATGAATGCCAAATATACAGCCGAGGCAAGAGCCTGTTCGTTGTTGTAATTGCGGTGTGAGACAACGTGTATATGACTGCGGTTCAACGCCTTGGCAACTTCCGCACTATTGAGTTGGAGGGTCTGTTCGAGGAGTTCTTCCGAATCTTTGATGATTTTGTCTGTTACCTTGTATTCCTTCATCACGGAAAGAGCCCTGAACCATTCCTTACGCACTTCCTTGTTGGGTATGCGGCAGGTTTTAGTCTTGCAGTCGTATGCCAAATATCCGAGATGGGCGAGGTATGTGAAAGCGTCGTCCTTGACTATAAAATCCGTCATAGTGTTGAGGTACATCCCAACATCCACTTTGACATTTTCGCCCGAAACCATCTTAATAACGTCGTCTTTCATGCCGTCAAAATTGCTCTGTAAACGGTCGGAAATCACTGAATACGATGAAGTTTTGTTCCAATGTCCTTCAAAACGGCGGTCTATGATACTTTTAACGACCGATTCTGGATTATAAACATCAAAATTGCCCAACTTATAACCTTGATACCAATTTTTACATTCTGTATGACTGATTTGGTATGTTTCACAAAGTTTGGCAACCTCCTCGTCGGTAAATCCCACAAATTCTGAGAGTTCCTTGGAATCAAGAATTGTGTATTCATTAAAATTATTGAGTTTGCTCTGAACCTTGTCCCTCACAACGGGCAGAATACCTGTGATGTAGGCGAGCGAGATTGCAGGCCGCAAAGTGTCGCTCTTGAAAAGTCCATTGAGGAACATAAGGTACTCGTCGAAAAGTTCCTGTGGTATTTTCATGCGGACAAGCGAATCGTACTCGTCAAGAATGATGACAAATGTTTCGTTGGTTTGTTCATAAACATCCTGAATGCAGTTGGCAATAGTGGCGTTTTTAGCGAACTTAATTTTAGGGAATTGCTGTTTGAACTCCCTGCGAACCCGTTCGGTAAGCAAAACCAACATTTTGTCTTTTTCTGGTGCGGTTTGATACTCACCTGCAACGTCTATCTTTATGAAATTGAGTTTGTTGAGGTATTTTTCGTAATTGTCCGCCTTTGAAATCTTCAAATCCTTGAAAATTTCCCTCGAATCGCAACCCTTGGAATAGTATGCGCACAACATATTTGCCGCAATGGTCTTTCCGAACCGTCGCGGACGCGATACGCAGATATATTGGTTGCCCTTGTCGATAAACTTGTTCAATTCGCTGATTAACATTGTTTTATCAACGTAAATATCGGCTGACAAAATCTTCGTGAAGCCGATGTTGCTTGGATTGAGGTAGAGTCCCATGATTGGCTGACTTTTATAGTTTTCGGCAAAGATATGAAAAAATTTGTGAAACAAACAGCGAAAAATTATTTTTCCACCTCAACAATCTCGCAGTTATTTCAAATACTTACTGAAATAATGCTCATTGGAGGAGTGGTCATAATATTTTTTGAAGATATTGAACAAATCGTTTTGAATCTGTTCGGCGGGTAAATCGGTGTATTTGCATTTTTTTGAAAGTGCAGAAACATAAAAACCTGTTTTGCTTAGGGTTATATCAGTAAACAAATTCATATATGCCGTCGAATCATTATGCTTAGCATCCGCTCTAAAATCAATTCTTACGGCTTTGGTGTAGGGCAAACGCTTCTCCACTATCTCTTCGTTCATATCATAGTCGGCACGAGAATGAGACCACACCAAATTGCCCATACTGTTGGGGTTTTCCGAAAGACCAATCAATGCTTCATAAAACATAAATGGTATCTTGTCTTCTGTTCGTAAATCAGTTTCGAGCCTCCGAGCCACAGGGCGAACAAAACCATCGATAAAGTAACGGATATTTGTTTCAGTAGAAATAGGCTCGGTGGAAAAACCATATTCAAGAAAATCTGTGAAATCAGGTTCTTCATACCAATTTTTGACAAATCCATCTTTGCTGATACTCAAATTGATATAGTCGCCGAATCCGTCTCTTTCAGGCAAAAAACTATTAGGCACATATCCCTTGATACACCATATTTTGCTTTTGTTTTTATCCAAAAGTGTGTAAATGCCATTGTCCGTAACTTTGGCATACAGATTCAGACCACCGAAAACCTCTTGCCATTCTAACACACGATGAGTTTTCAGTTCCACGGTTATTTCCCAAAACGTCTGATAATTGTCATCCAAAATCTTCCGGCAAGGGAAATCGTCTTCTGTGTATTCCTTTTCAAAATCGAAAAATTCAAGATACGCAGGTATGCAAATCCTGACGTATCTTGATTTTGATTTGAGAATGTTTGTGGTCATATTATTCTTGCATTAATGCGTGCCTACTCTCCAATTATCCTCTCTTTCATCTCCAAATATTTACGTGTGAAATACGGCTGAATTGCGGATTCGCGGTAGTCAAAACCGTAGGCGCGGCGGGTGACGGCGAGGATGGGCGGGGCTTGGATGCGCTTGGCGATGCCCATACCTTTGAAGAGTTTGTACCAACGTTCAAGGTCGGCGATGAAGGTCTTGGCATCGGGGAAATGACTGCGAATGAGGTCTTCGGTGAGTTCGGTCTCCTCGCCGTGATTGAGGTATGCGGCAAGGTCGCCATCGAGGTAATGCTGGAGAATGTCGGCGAGAGACGCGTGATTCCACCATTGCTGCCACGCCTCAAACAATCTGTCGTGGTATGGATAAATTAACGGGTCGCCAAGTCCCTTGTCAACGGCTTGATTGTCAGAAAGTTCTGCCGACGGTTTCAACGTCAGGACTTCGTTGGGCACGAGTTCTTTGCCAGCCTTACTGTTAATGTGGCGGCAGAGGTCATAGACTGTGTGCTTCCAAAGGTCGCCGATTGCCGCGAGGAAGCCCGCAACATCACCGTACAATGTCGCATAGCCAACCGTGGTTTCGGTCTTGTTGCCGTTGTTGGTGAACACTGCGCCCCACGCACTCGCAATCGCACCCAAAACACGTGAACCACGGTCGCGAGCCTGCACATTTTCCATATTAAATGACGACAGATTTATTGTAATCTCGTCGCCATTGGCGTTGGTTGGTTTCAATCCATCTATCTGACGATGAGTGAGTTCCGCGCTCTCTTGGATTGGCACAGACGTGTACCAACAACCGAGATTGTGCGCCAAACGTTCCGCAATGCCGATTGTAGTCTTGGAATTGAAACGCGACGGCATATTGACGAGCAAAACATTCTCCTTGCCAATCGCCTCCACGTAGAGAGCCGCCGCAAGTGTGGAGTCCACACCACCGCTCGCCCCGATTACAACTCGCTGCAAATGGCTCTGCGCCATATAGTTGCGTATGCCGTAAATCAATGTCTTATGAATGTCGTCGATTTCGGTGGTCTGCACCAACTGAGGCGCATTGATGGCGGTGAGATTGCCGTCAACATACTCAAAATCAACATCTTCCTCGGTGTACATACCGCTGTGCGCAATGAGTTCGCCCTTGGAATTCCACACAGCCGAACTTCCGTCAAAACAGAAAATAGTCTTGCCGTTGTTTTGGAGACCGAGACCGTTGACATAAATCACCGGCTTACCGAGTTTGCTCGCGTGCGCCGAAAAATGGCGGATGCGGCTCTGATTTTTGCCGGCGGTGAATGGCGAATAACTAATGTTGATGAGGACTTCCGCACCTTGGTCACTGAGCCTATCAAATGGCTTAAACACGTAGTCGTCGTCCCAACCGTCTTCGCAAATTGTTACTCCGAACTTGACACCGCAGATTTCTGACGGCTGAAACGGCATCAAATCTTTGCTGTGGAACATCGCCGAGAGTTGGTCGAAAAAGTGCCTCGGCTCCTCAAACTCACGGTAGTTGGGCAGCAACGCCTTGATGCGAAACTGTTTACTACCGTTTGTGGCTATGCAGGCAACATTAACCTTTGCCTTACGACCATCGTAACCACCAACAGGCTTGCCGATGATGCTCTCCAAAAACGCCACAGTACCGAAAATCAGTGAAAAGTTTTCGTCGGCTTCCTTGGCGAGTTCGTTGGCAAAATACTCACAGTCGTCAATAAAATCGTTTTCCTCCCACTTATCGCCAATCATATAGCCGGGGATGGACATTTCGGGAAGGAGAAGGAGGTTGACACCGGCGGCTTTGGCGCGGCGGGCGACGGCGAGGCAGGTTTCGTAATTCTTTGCCGGATTGCCGGGCGTGATGGTGATTTGGGAGTAACGTATTTTCATGTTTTCAGAGGTTTAGGAAGGGACGTCGCGTGCGGCGTCCTTGATTCGGTGACAAATAGCAAAAAAGGCATGTCAGAATCATCTGCCATGCCTTGCTTCCGCTGTTAGTACCGAAGATAGGTTTCGAACCTATGACCCTCGGATCCACAATCCGATGCTCTAACCAACTGAGCTACTTCGGCAGCACTATTGTTTGTCTCAAAAAGACGCTGCAAAGGTATCGCGAATTTGCGTCATATCCAAATATTTTTGAATATTTTTTTCATTTTTCTTTTATTTTGTTGACTGTCAAACTGTTGCAAAAAACATTATAACCATACTTAAAATAAAATTTGACGGTTTGGCGCGTTTGGATTAACTTTGCACCAAAATTTGCCTTAGAATGGCGTTTCAAACGAATGATAATGACAAAACTAATCAAATATTTGGCTGTCAGCCTTTTAATATGCCTTGCCGCAGACGTTGCCACCGCGCAGTCGAAGAAAGACAAAGACAAGGATAAGACATACCCGCTCAGGGTGAAGGTGTGGCAACTCGACGAAAACTACGACACCGTGGCGTATGACCTCGATAAGGATACGTCTTTGCATTTGTTCCATGTATATGATTACAACGACCGCAAATCGTTGTCCGTCAGCAATTTGGGCAATATGGGTTCGCCGTACATATCCAACATCTTCGACGACCGTGAGCAAAACCGACAGTCGCCAGTATTCTTCCTCGACAAAGTGAGCGACTTCGTTGCCAAGCCGGAGGACACCAAGTTTTATCAGGTGAACCACCCCTACACATGGCTGTATTACGCCCAGACCCCCAAGGCGCGAAACGGTCAGGTGATAGACTTCATGCACACGCAGAATGTCAACAGGAATTTCAATTGGGGTTTTAGCGTTGGACTTGTTGGCTCCACGGGTCGCATCAGCCGTCAGCACATGAGGAACACCACCTTCACGCCGCAGATAAGTTACAACGGTAAACACCTGAAAATCCACACGTTCTACAAGTTCAACAAGTTTTACACCGAGGAGTACGGCGGCATCATCGACACCATCGACATCAAGAACAACCGTTTTACCACCAAACTCGAAAATAGTTTTAGCACGTGGGGGCGGCGCACATGGGGGTTAGCGGGCGAATATTCGGTAGGAAAGACTGATTTTCAGATAATTAACGACTCCACAAGAACGGAGATTTACACGCCGAGGCTTGCGTTCAATTATATATTTTCCTACGACAAAATATTCCGCACGTATCAGGACGAGGACATGGACGAGACTTTTTACAAGGAGTTTCATCAGACCTCAGTCCCCACGTATGACTCGCTTTTCTTCCGTTGCCTTACCAACAAGGCGCAGTTGAAAATATTTGAAACTCAGTACCTTCCGTGTATGCGCGGCGCGTTGGGCGTGGAAAACGAGTTGTATTACAATTTTAACGGCTACCTCGCCGACAACTCCAACCACAAGTACACCAATACTTTCATCGAAGGCTCTCTAAGCAAAAACAAGTCGCGAAACCTCATCCTCAACGCCTCCTACCGCCAATACCTCACGGGGCGCAAACTCGGCGACATGCACATCAAGGGCGACCTGGGGTTCAAATGGTTTAAGGGCGAATCAGACACTATTAATTATATAGTGAAGGCGGCGGTGGATTTCCGCAACGAGGAGCCTACCTACTTCGAGCAAGAATATTACGCCAACAATTTCAGGTGGAAAAACGATTTTGACAAGCGTCAGACCCTGCGCATCGGCGGCGAAATAGAGTTGCCAAGGTGGCATTTGAAGGCGGGCGTATCCAACTATGTATTAAACAATTACGTCTATATAAACGACAAAGCCGTGCCGCAACAGACCCAAAACGCTATTACAGTACAGAGCGTGAGCCTGATGAAGGATTTTTTTGTGTGGCATGTGAGGTTTGCCAACCGTTTTACGTACCAGCACACCGACAACAACAAAATAATGAACCTGCCAAATTTCGCGCTCTACCACGCCACGTATTTCGAGTTTTTCTTGGTTAAAAACGTGTTGCTCACGCACTTAGGCGGCGAGGTGAGGTATTCTGACCGTTACAACGCATTTGGCTACGCGCCCGCAACGTCGCTTTTTTACCCGGCTACGCGCATGAACGCCGGCGATTATCCCATCATCAACGCCTTCATCAACATCAAGATACGCGGCGTGCTGATGTTTTTCAAGTGGGAGCACATCAACGACGGCATTACAAAAGATTGGTACGCCTCCACGGACGACTATCCGATACAGGATTTCCACTTCATGTTTGGCATCCTTTGGCGTTTTGGCGACTAAAAGTGAAAAAATTTTTTAGGGTAATTGTAATGTTGTGTGTTATATAGATGAAACCAAACTAAAACATACAACATACTCTCTTTAAAACCAAAACGCAATTAATTGATTATTAACCTAAAAGGAGGCCCGACGGTCTCTTTTTTTTGTGATTGTAACATCGAAATATTGGTGATAATACGATGAAAAAATATCTGTTGATAACTACTTTGGCGGTATTGTTGCCGCAGATTGTTGCCGCTCAGGAAGAGTATGTGGCTCAGGGAGTTAAAACTGTGATGATGAAACTTCCCGGCGCGGATTTTGGCTATCCGGCTTGCAGGCTTGGCGAGGCTATTGAATTGAATTTTGACATCCTCGACGGCAAATACGAGCGTCTCGAATATTCTATCCGCCACTGCGACAGCGACTTTCGCGAAGACGACCTATCTTTTGACGAGTTTGCCGAAGGATTCGACCGCCGCCCGCTGGACGAGAGCCAAGAGTCGTTTAATACCTTGCAACAATTTACACATTACACCCTCGTAATTCCCAATCGCGACATAAAACTCACCATATCAGGCAATTACATAATCAATGTATATTCCGACGACAATCCCGACGAGCCTATCTTGACCAAGCGTTTTATGGTCTATGAGGACGACGGCTCTATAATAACGGCGCGTGTAGAACAGCCCTTTCTCCCTGAGTATCAGATGCAATGCCAGCAACTTTATGTTGACATCGACAACTCGCGCCTCCGCGTCTATAACCCCGAAAAATACATGAAGGTATATGCCATCCAAAACGGCGACCACAATACACGCAGACCATTGAAAATCAGCGGTTTTCTCCACGAACAGGTGCAATATCATCTCAACGACGGCGGCAATATTTTTGACGGCGGCAACGAGTACGATTTTCTTGACGCCAAGGACGTGCACTTCCGCGCACTTGGCATTGATGCTATTCTCTACCAAAACAACCGTTATCACTACGTACTCACGCCCACGACCTACGACGAGGCGTATTTTAACAACGGCGACATCAACGGCGCATACTACGTGAAAAACGACCGTGGCTTCGACCGCGACCTCGAATCCGACTACATCGACGTTACCTTCCGCCTCAAATACGACCCCTTCACGGATTACGACATCTACCTCTACGGCGCGTTGACCAACTGGCAGTGCATCCCAGAATATAAGTTGGCATGGAACGGAGAAACGAAACTTTGGGAGATGACAACTACCTTAAAACAAGGTCTTTACAATTACAAATTTGCCTTCAAGGATTCCACCGGCAAAATCGTTGGCTATTCGTCGGGAAATAATTTTAACACGCAAAACGATTATCTTATAATGGTATATACCGCGCTCACGAGGGACAGGGGGGAGAGATTGGTGGCCTGCAAAATATTGAAATAAAAAAAAAAATTCACAATCGCCATCATCACGACGGTGATTGTGAATATACATTGTCAATTATGAAAAAAGTCCTAACTAAAACATAAAATAAAAATCTCTTTAATCCTGCAACTTAGACTCAATCTCCTGAGCCTCAGTGATATGAATCTGTACGCCGTTGTAGAAACTTACAATGAAAGATTCCTTGAGTTTCATGCTCTGCTCAGCCGCCTGAGCCTCGGCGTATGTGCGGAAACAACCAATCCAATACTTGTAGAAACCTTCGCGTTCGGTCTCATCCACCTTGAGGTTGCCACGGTAAAGCCTCTTGATCTTGCCGGAATTCCACTGGCTCTTGTCGGCGAGAATCTGGATGCGGTAAGCAAGGCCTTCGTTGGGGTCGTCGGAAGTTGCTCTCTTGTACTTAGCCATCGAGAGGTTGGCAATGCGCTTCTTTGCGTCAGCAACGTACTTGCCCGACGGGTAACGCGAGATGTAAGCGGTGTACGAATCCACAGTGTTGGTCTGCACGGCCTGGTTCCAAAAGTTCTGCTCTGCCGCTGCCTCGCGGTTTTTCTTTTCCTCCTGGATGGAATAGAGTTTGAGAGCCTCGTAGCAGTCGTTGCCAGCCGTAAGGCATTTCTGCTTGCAGGCTGCCATGTCGTTTTTGAGGTTAGTGTAAGGCTTGGTCTCGAGAGTCTTGGCTCCAAGTTTGCCGTAGGGGTCGTACTTGGAAGAACACTCCTGCAACGCCGTCTCTGCCTGAATCATAAGGTCTTCCGCGCTTGCATGGTCTGCCTGGTACTCAAAGTGGGCATCGTCGAGCACCGCCTTGTAAATTTCATAGAGTTGCTCATACGATTTCAGGAAATATTTCTGAGCCTTGATGCGGAGGGTCTTCTGCTCCACCGACTTCTTCTCGCCCTTCTTCTGCTTGCCCTTCTTGCCCGAATCGAAGAACTTCTGCGTGTTCTTGTCCAATGCCTCCGCCTGCGAAACCAGTTTTTCACCCTTGGCGATGTCCTCCTGGAGGCGTGTGAGTTGTGTACTCTGATCCTCGTTGATGTAGTCGAGGAGGATGTCGAACATATCGGGTTCATCCTGCGCTGCCGCCGGTGCAACGCTTGCCGCAAACAACGCCGCTACTGCGAACAAATGTCTGAATGTTTTTTTCATTTTTCGTTTTATTTTTTGTGTTCAATAATAATTTTTACCAATCGTTTTACAAAATTGTTGCCAAAAAAAAGGCGATAAAGTTTTCTTTGCAAAAATACACATAAAAACAACACGATGTTTGCAGATTTTATAATAAAAATTGTTAATGCAATTAAATTTTGGAGCGGATTGTGCGTCAAAAGGTGTAAATTTGCGTTTTCATAATAAAAACCGATTAAATGATGAAAAAATTTTTGATAGCAACTATATTGCTGCTCAACGGACTGCTCGCCTTGGCGCAGGAGGATTTGGGACCGATAAAATGGATTACATTCGAGGAGGCGGAGAAGAAGGATTCGGTGGAGAGCCGCCCCTTCCTCATCGACGTATATACCGACTGGTGCGGCTGGTGCAAGCGAATGATGGCCACAACATTCCAAAACAAGGCGTTGGCGCAGTATATCAACAAGAATTTTTACTGCGTCCGTTTTGACGCGGAGACCAAGGACACGATACAATTCCACGGCAAGGAGTGGGTGTCTGACGGACGGGTCAACGAACTCGCTTATTTCCTCCTCGGCGACCGCCTCTCCTACCCCACCATAGTATATATAGACCGCGACAAGCGCATCCGCCCCGTCCCCGGATATATGCAGGTGAAGGACATCGAGCCGATATTGGTGTTTTTTGCCGAAAACTTGTCTAACACCGTATCCTCGCCCGACATTTTTACGCAACTGTACATGAACAGTTTTCCCGACGTCTATGGCGACGACTTGAAGAAAATCAAGAAAATGGACGTGGACACTCTCGGCAAAATCAACTGGCTGACTATGAAGGAGATGCGCGAAAAATACGCCAAAACTCCCAAACCCATCCTCATAGACATCTATGTGGACGACAAGTACCGTGGCTACGTGCCGTACATCACCATGAACTCCATGGTGCACGAACGCGCCGTGCTGAAAGACAGCGCGTTGTGCAATTACATCAACTCGCATTATTACCCCGTGCGCATAGAGGCCACCACCAAGGATTCGCTGTATTGGTTCGACAGCGATAAGCCCTTTGTCTCCACAGGCGAAAACATGCCAAACGCCTTTACAAACGCCCTGATGAACGGCAACTACAAATTTCCGGCGATGTTTTTCTTCGACAAGGAACACAGGTTTGTGGCAAACGTGTCGGAATTTTTTGAGCCGTCGTTTTGGAACGTGGTGATGAAATTCTACGCCGAGGAGGCCTACAAGAAGGAAAAATTTGAAACATTCTACACCAAGACCGTACAAAAATGACGAAAAACCCGCTTATGGACACCACCAAACCACCGCTTTTTGGCATGACTCTCGCCGAACTCCAAGCCGTTGCCGCCGACCTCAATCTGCCAAAATTTACCGCCAAGCAAATCGCCGACTGGCTATATAAAAAAGGCGTGTCGAGCATCGACGAAATGACCAACCTTTCTAAAAAGGCGCGTGAAGTTTTGAACGAAAAATTCACCTTCGGACTCGTGCCGCCGGTCAAGGAAACTGTTTCCGTGGACGGCACGAAGAAATATTTGTTTGCCGTGCTGGAAGGCCGCTACGTGGAGGCGGCGTACATCCCCGACGGCGACAGGGCTACGCTGTGCGTGTCGTGCCAAGCGGGCTGCAAGATGGGCTGCAAGTTTTGCAACACAGGTTTGCAGGGTTTTGGCGGCAACCTCACCACCAACGAAATTCTCAACCAAATAAAGGCTCTGCCAGAATTTGACACACTTACCAACATCGTATTTATGGGCATGGGCGAACCTCTCGACAACCTCGCCAACATCATGAAGGCTTTGGAAATCCTGACCGCCGACTATGGTTTTGCCATGTCGCCGCACAGGATGACGCTCTCCACGGTGGGCGTGTTGCCCGCTCTGAGGGAATTTCTCGAAAAGACCGACGTGCATCTTGCCGTTTCGCTGCACAATCCCTTCCCCGACGAGCGCGCCAAGATAATGCCGATAGAGAAGGCGCAGCCGCTCCTCCGCACGTTGGATTTGATAAAGAAATACAACTTCCGTCATCAGCGTCGTTTTTCGGCTGAGTACATCATGATTGGCGGCGAGAACGATTCTCCGCGCCACGCCCGCGAACTTGTAAAAATTCTTCGCGGCTTCCCCTCGCGTGTCAATTTGATACGCTACCACGAGCATCCCGGCAGCGATTTCCGCGCATCGTCGGAGATTAGAATCAAGGAGTTTCAAGAAATTTTAACGGCGGCAGGAATTATCGCCACGGTGAGGGCATCAAGGGGCGAAGACATCATGGCGGCGTGCGGATTGCTTAGCACAAAGGAGATGCGGGGATAATCACGCCCCCTCCAACATCCCCGACGGCGTAACGCCGAATTGTTTGGTGAAACATCTTGTGAAATATTTCGGATCGTTGAAACCGACCTCGTAGGCGATTTCGGAGATGTTCATATTGTGGGTGATGC
>CAMJWL010000100.1 GCA_946409405.1 uncultured Bacteroidales bacterium | reverse complement strand
CAGAATGCTGTAGCGAATAAAAAAATTACCCAAAAGTATCTTCCGTCATTAAAAAAATATTATTACCTTTGCGGCAACAAACTATAAAGAAAATATAATATGAAACGTTTTATCTTAACAGCATTAATATCAGCGTTTTGCATTGCGGCAAACGCGCAGACATACGACGACACACAGACCGTGGAGGCCGGCGAGACCAAATTTTACCATATCGACGAGCCTACCGACGGCTCCGATTATATATGGGAATTGACCCCGAAGGACGCTGGCAGTCTGTTGAAAGATTCTAACGACCCATCCCACATCGGCGTCAAGTGGACAAAGGACGGCGTACTCTCCGTATATGAGAAAAACGCCGCCGGATGTACGAGCGGCATCACCACCCTCGCCGTCAAAATCAAGGATGTGCCTGTATTGTACGCCGAGTTTGTAGATGAGAATGTCTGCTCTGGCGACGCGGTGGTAGTCAAGTTCCCAGCGGAGGCAGCCAAGCCAATCAAATTCGCCTACACCGTCAACGGCAAAGAACACAGTGTATCCGACTGCAACAGCAATACTTACCAGATACCCGAAACGGACTCCGGCACGTACAAATTTGTGAGCGGCACGGATGCCAACGGCGTCAAGATAGAGCCAAACAGCGAACACTCAACAGCCGTAATCGCGCTTCCGCTCAAAAAACTCACTATCAAAAAAGAATAGACATGAAGACATTTTTTACCAGCCTAATCCTTGCGCTGACGCTCCACGCAGCCACGGCGCAGGAAGCCGACTACGTGATAGAGGCGGCGCAGGGCGAAGAAGTAGTGCTGAGGGTGAGCGGCTTTGCCTACGAAAGCGAGACGTGGCGTTCCGAGTCGTGGAACTCTATGCAAAACTTGTCGATAGACAAACTCTCGGGCGGCGACTACGTGTGCGACTACTCCGACCTCTCATCAGGCAGGGTGAAGTTTGTATTCAAGGAGCCTGAGACGTACTTGTTTGATTTTTGGGAAGACAACGACGGCTGCCGCATGAACACCACCGTGCGCTTTGAGATAGCCAAGGAGACCATACTCATAGTCCCCAACATCTTTACACCAAACGGCGACGGCATCAACGACCAATTCCACATCACATACGACAACCGCCCGCAAACATTCGACATCGTAATCTACAACCGCGAGGGCAAAAAGATGTACTCGTCCTCCAACCCCGACTTCCATTGGGACGGCTCGCACTGCACCGCCGGGGTGTATAGTTACCTTATCAAATACACAAGCCTCGGCAAGCCCAAGACCATGAAGGGCTACATCACCCTTGCCGACTAACAGAGTCGTCGCCGTCCGACATAATGTCCTTGTACTGAGGAATTTCCTTCAAGAAAGTGTAGCGTGAGGTCGCAGCGTCGAACCTCGCGCAATAATGTTTTAAGCCATTTGTTACGATAATAATTGGTGCTTTGAAAATAATATTGTATCTTGCCACCTGATTAAAAGTTTCCTGCGTTATCTTAACGTCTGCCGCCTTGCACTCTACCACAGCCAGAGGTTTCCCGTTGCGGTCATATACCACGATGTCGGAGCGTTTTTGGGTGTTGTAGAGTTTCAGTCCGTTTTCCGTCATCATCAGCGACGGCGGGTAGTGGAGTTCGTGAACGAGATAATGCACAAAATTCTGCCTCACCCACTCTTCTGGCGTGAGGACGAGAAATTTTTTTCGTATTATGTCAAAAATATATTTACTTTGTGCGTCAGATTTGATGTTGAGGTCGTACTGAGGCAAGTTGAGAGTTTCCATGGCCGATGTATCGATATTAATACTTAGCAAATCTACGGCGCAAAGTTAAACAATAAAAACGTCATACGCAAATGAAGACAAAGGAAGAAATCGTAAACAATTGGCTGCCAAGATATACGGGACGCGAACTCGCCGACTTCGACCGCTATATTTTGCTCACCAATTTTGGCAACTACCTCGACCTTTTTGCCAACAAATTCGGGGTGGAAGTGGTAGGCGAGAAAAAAGTAGCCATGCCCACCGTATCAGCCGAAGGCATCACGCTGATTAATTTTGGCATGGGCAGCCCCAACGCCGCCACCATCATGGATCTCCTGAGCGCAATCAACCCCGAGGCGGTGCTTTTCCTCGGCAAGTGCGGCGGCCTCAAAAAAATCAACAAACTCGGCGACATCATCCTGCCCATCGCTGCAATCAGGGGCGAAGGCACGTCTGACGAATACATGCCGCCCGAAGTGCCAGCCCTGCCCGCGTTCCAGATTTTGAGGGCGGCGTCGTCGGTAGTGCGCGACCTCGGACACGACTATTGGACCGGCACGGTATATACCACCAACCGCCGCGTATGGGAGTGGGACGAGGATTTCAAAAACTACCTGCGAAAAATCCGCGCCATGGGCATCGACATGGAGACCGCCACGCTGTTTACCGTTGCCTTCAAAAACAAAATCCCCTGCGGAGCGATGCTCTTGGTATCCGACCAGCCTATGGTGGCATCAGGCGTCAAGACCCGCGAGAGCGACAGCAAGGTAACGCACAATTACGTGCAGGATCACCTCGACATGGGCATCAACACCCTCCGCGCCATTATGACCAACAGCATCAGCGTAAAGCATCTGAGGTTTGACGAGGATTAATGGATGCGATTCTATTCCGAGAATTTTTGGTCGAACATATTTTTCCCACGCAGGGCGGCGATGGCGATGATTACTCCGCCGCCCATAAACAGGTATCCCATTATGGTCCAAACCATTGACGCAAGAGAATTGTTGTCGCCAACGGAAATGCGAGAGCCACCCACAAGCACAAGGTCTTTGCCAGGGAACACGTCCAGCGACGCCCTGCCGTTGCCAAGCCTTGCCGCAAAGGTGGCCTTCTCGTCTTGCGCCATGTAGGTAACGTTGAAGCAGAAAGAATAGTCACGGTTGGGATAATACCGCGATTGGATGAAAAAATCCTTCTTTCGCGGGTTGATTTCCGATTCCCAAATGCGGTACATCTTCTTCCTGTACGAGAATAGGAATTGCAGCGAATCGGGCTTTTGGAGCGGTGTGCCGTCGTTGAGATACAAGTCGCCAACTATCTGACAATAAGGCTGCTCCGATATGCGCAAAATCAAGGTGTCAAAGTTGGAGTTTATTTTTTGTTCGGCTCTTGATGTGCGGCTTTCCTCCACAATGTCTATGCAGATGTAGGAGCCGTTGAGCAGGTCGAGCACAGTGTCCCTGACGAGTTGCGCCTTCTGGAAAACGTAGTCTTTGATGAGGTAATCACGCGGGTCGCCGCTATTGACGGCTGCGGTGATAGCCTCATCGGTGGTCAACTCAGGCAGACTGAACATACGCTCCTGCTGGGCATCCTCATCAGTCATTTCGTAGTCGTTAGCCAAGCCTTTGAGCCACCATCCAAAAATAAACACTCCGGCACCAAATGCAAGCGTTATCAACAACAATACAACGGAACAGCCGCCTTTGTCTTTGCCGTTGTTTTTATCGGATTGCGGCGTAGAGGATTGTTCAAAATTCCGAGCCTTGATATATTTCTTTGCCATAGATATAAAATATAGTTGTCAGTTTTTTAATAACAAAGCGGCACTATTGTGCTTGTTTTGTTTGTCATTATAACCACATATTATTTTTGCCGCCCCAAAGATACAAATTTAAAAAAATTTTTTTGCCGAAACGTACACATTATTTTTGTTTATGGCAAAAAAATTTTTTATATTTGCCGCAAACTTAGTATTATGAAAAACAATCGTCGGATATTCTATACATTAATTGTAATACTCGTTACAATAGGCGTGTCGTTGGCGGTGCAGTTGGTACTTGCCGACGATGCGGCGGCGCGTCCGGGCGGAGGACACGGTTTTAGGGGCGGCGGATACCATGGCGGCGGCTCCCACTATCACGGCTCGGGTTCGGGCGGCGGCAGTTTTTTCATCAACTTTACGGGAAGTTTTGGTACAGACCTCATCATCAACCTCCTTATATGGGCTATTATTCTGTGGATTAGTAGCAAATTTAAGAGCGGACACGACGACGATTCCGTAAGTAGCGTAGCCACATTGGAAAACCGCCGACAGGAAAGATCTTCCATCAAGCAAAAAATTGGCAGGTTGATTGGCAGCGACCGCAACTTCTCCAAATTTATCTTCCTGGATTACGTTACAATGCTCTACAACCGTCTTTATCTCTCTTGCAACAAGCCTGAGATAGAGGAGGTGAAGCCGTTTTTTATAGGTTCCCTGCCAAACTTTTTGGGCAAGAACACCTATTCAGAAATCACAATAGGCTCGATAGAAATAAGCGACGTCGATTTTAGGGGCGATTGCGACGTTATCACCGTGAGCATCAATTCAAACTACACCATCACCAACCTCGACAACCACCAAGCATACCGCGCCGATGTGGAGGAAAGTTGGCAGTTGACCCGCAAAAAAGGCACATTGTCGCCCGCGCCGCAAGGTTTTGGCGTTATCAGGTGTCCGCACTGCGGCAGCGCGATAGATTTTAAAGATTCGGGCGTATGCGCACACTGCGGCACAGTAATCAGTTTTGAGAGCGGGCAATGGATGGTGTCGAAGGTATATCGCAAACGTATCAACCGCACCTCCACCTCCGATATGCTCACATACGAGGATGAGGAAGGCACAGACGAGCCAACAGTATTTGACGACAACCTCAATTATGGCGAAAAAATTTTCGTAAGCAACCACGGCAACATTTACAATGGTTTCAAGGACTTCGGCAATGTAGTGGCAAAGCCGTATTTCAGGGAGATATACAAGCATTGGGCAGAAAACACTTGGAATCAAGCGCGCCATCTATTGAGCGAGCGTCAGTGGAACAATTTTAACGAGTACCACAACCAACTCGCCGCCCTCGGCTACACCAACCGTCTCGACAACCTCAAAATCACAAACGTAGAGATTGTGAAGTACGAGGCAGACCACAATTACGAGGCGATTACCGCGAGGATTTTTGCCGAATGTTTCGACTACATCGTCAACGCCGACGGCAAACCTGTGGCGGGCGACAACAAAAGGCCGCGCCGATTCTCGGAGTATTGGACTTTTGTGGCAAGCAAGCGTGCAACCTTCGAGCGCAACGACCTCTCCAAATGTCCCTCGTGCGGCGCACCAATCGACCGCATGGGCGAGGCTGGCATCTGCGAATACTGCGGCAACAAAATCACCGACGGCAACTTCTCATGGGTGCTGTTCTCGATAACGCAAGACGAGGTGTACATGGGTTGAGGAAAGAGGAAATCAACAAATCAACAAATCGGAAAATCAACAAATGATTAAGATCAAGGATTTTGACCAAGGTTTCAAGACGAAACTTTATGATGGGGTCAAGAAGATAGAGGCAAATTCGCAGGCGGAGGCTGTGGTGATGATCAAGCACTCCTCCGGCAAATATATGGTATATTCGATAGCGGCGGCGGGCATTGTGTTTGTGGCGGCGATGGCGTATTTTATGCTTTCGCCGATAGAATACGACCCTTACACGATGTTTACCACGTCGGTGGTTTTGGGAGTGTTGATGGCATTGGCGTTTGTGCTGTTTCCGGGTCTGTACAGGGTGGCGGTGCCAAAGAAAATACGCGACAAAAACGTAGAAATCCATGCGCGTGCCATCTTCCAAAAGGCGCAGATGTACAAGACCATTGCCAACACGGCGTTTTTGGTGTATTATTCGCTCGTGGAAAAGAAGGCGGTATTTCTCGCCGACTATGGCGTAACGCTCAATACGCCGCAGGAGGAAATCACGGCTATAGAAAACATGCTTAACGCCGCCCTCGACAACAAAAAACCCAAGGCGGCAATACTCGACGCACTCGTTAAAATCGCCCCAATCATGGCAAAATACCTGCCCATAGTAGGCGACGACATCAACGAACTGCCCGACGATTTGGATATAGAATTATAATAATTAACAAACAATTAAAATATATTAAGTTTATGGCAAAAGCAAGATCGACGGTGGATTTTCAAGTTGGAAAAATCTATCCGTTTGTAATCAACAGGGTCGATAACGACTACTGCGAACTATTAGATTCGGAAGGTTTCCCATGTTATTTGCAGGGGACCAACCGTTATAAGTTGTCAAAAGGCCAGCACATCGAGTGCAAAATTCTTGATTACAAGCCCATGGCGAGCCACCCGCGCATAGCCCTCGTGGAAAACGACGACATCGTGAAACGCGACGTACAGGTGGGCGAAACGCTTATCGGTCAGATTCTCAAAGAGATGGACGTCAAATGGAACACAAAACAGTTTGTGAACATGCTCCTTATGATTGACAGCGGCAACTCTTACGAAAGCGAATGTAACCATTGGATCCAGGGGCTTATCGAAACAAAAAGCGACCTCGTAAGCATCAGGAAAGATTGTTTTGACTTTATGGAACTTTCGCGTTTTTTGAGGATGAGCAAGGTTTCGGACAGGGAGTTTTATCAGCAACGAATCACGTCGCTCCTCGAACTCATGGGCTATTACATCAAGGCGCAGAGATTCAAGGAGAAAGGTCAGAGCGAACTTTATATCGACAGCCTATTTGAGAAGTTGAGCAAGTCGGGATACGTCTATCACCCCACCAAGAATTTTAACATTATGTCGTGCCTCTTCCTCGACGACCACGCCCTCATGGAAGAAAAAGTACCGCACCTCTTCAACATCCTCCGGCAGTGGGACCTCGACAAATGGCTCAAAGAACCGTTCCGCAGCATGTTAATCAAGGTGTTGGAATTATACGTCAACGAGACCATCTGGAATCTCGACCGCAAGGAAAACAACCGCGAACTCGTAAACAACATCATACAGGCACTTTCCATCCAGTTCCTCCTGATAGGCAACCGCCAAGATGTGGAGGACGTTGACATAAGGCTTAATATCTCGCGCCTTTGCGCACTCGCCACTTACGTATCCACTCGCTCGCCAAAGGACATCATCAACATGACGCTCTCCAACCTCTTGAACTCGCAGAACGTCCGTCCATATTTTCCGCTGTTTTCGCTCACCGACACTGGCAGCGACATCATCCCCTTCTTCATCGACAATGCCGCATCCGTGGCAGACACAAGAATCAAGACTATAAGCACTTTTATCCACGGCAAGGCAAAACTTGTGGTGTCCGACGAGGGCATCGCGCTCTATTCGGGCAACGTGGGTGCCAACTCCAAGGGCGTTCTCCCCAAGGATATTGGCCTTTGGGCGAATATGCAAGTTTATGTGGATAAAAAGACCGTGCGCAACACCCTCGGACGCCGCACTATGACCATATTTGAGGGACTTTGGAGGGACATCGAGCAAGAGATTTTCCGCGAGAAGGAGGTTGCCCCCAAGCCCGTAGTTACCAAACGCCGCAAGCACATGGTGGACGACGTTGTGAAGATTATCATCGTCAAGAATATCACCTACGGACTTTTTGGCTGCAAAATCGTGGACGAAATCGGCGGCGAGGGCGTTATCTGGGTGGACCAGATTGTGCCGTATTCCGTTGCGATGCTCGAGAGCGACTTCCTCTCCGAACGCGGCGACAGGCTCGTGTTTGAGGCAAAAATCGTTGACGTTCAAGACGATGGCAGGTTTGTATTCTCGATGCAACAGATTATCAAAGACATTATTTCCGAAGGCTATTACACTTACGAAGACCGCATCGTATGCTCCATTGGCAGCGACCAGGTGTATAACGGACGCGTGCCGGCAATTTCGCGCGAAGGCATCGGCATTTCGCTCGGCGGCATCAACAATCTCAACGAAACCTTCCGCAAGGGCGACGTAGTGGTGGCAGAATACGAATCTACCGGCATGGGCACCTTCCACATCAACGCCAACATCATCGAACGTTGCGAAAAACAGGATTTCTACCTACCCGACGCCTTCCGACATCTGATGAGGTACGTTGCATTGCCCGACGAGGAAGTGTCTGTGGTACAGGAAGAAGACATCCAGGAGGCAGACAAAATCCTCGACGTTACCTACATGAAAGAAATCATCCGCGCCATCGACCGCATGTCTGCCATCGACAACGAGTACATCAAATCTTACAACTACCTCGGTTTTGCGCGTATCCTCTGCCTCATGATTGGCTGGGAGCAACAGGCGGCGTATTACAAGGGCAGGATGGACCTGATTGCCATGCTGCACGAATTTGCCGTAAACGACTACGTGGACGAGGCAAAACTCGAACTCCTCGACAATGCCAACGCCGACATGTTCAACAGCAACGCCCTCCTCAAAGAACGTTACGAGCAACTGCGCATCGTAAGTTTCCTCGGCAAGCCGCAGCACCAGCAAGAATTGTTGGAGCGATACACCCAAAGTTCGGGCATACACCAGACGTTGGCGTCGCTCGTATTGGGTTACAACATCATGAAGGCGCAGGGCATGGAGAGCCAGGCAAACGACGTTCACAACAAGATAAAACAGACCTTACGCCTCAAAGGTTTTGAGAGTCATCTCAAGACGTATGGCAGTGGCGTAGAGACACTTACGACGGAATACAAACAATCTATCGTCTATCTGCCCGACGACATGAAGACGCCCAACCTCCCGTTGCAGACACGCAACATCCTGCGCGTTATCGCCTCGTTCCTCAACACCAACGGCGGTACGCTCTACCTCGGTGTCAACGACATGGGCGCGGGCGTAGGTCTCGAAAGCGACTTGATGTACGCCGAGTTTAAGGGCGACAAGGACAAGTACCAGCGTTACATCTCCGACAAGATTGCTATGACGTGGAGCAACATGATAGCCACCTGTGTAAAGCACATCGACTACGACGCCGACAACCACGAGAAGGACATCCTCATCGTCAAAGTGGATCCTTATCCCTACGGCGTTGAATACGAGGGCAAATGGTGGGTGAGGACGGCAAGTAGCAAGCGCGGTCTCACCCGCGAGGAGTTTGAGTGGTACAACAACAACAACCGCCAACTCTCATCCTCCAAATACAAGCCGCTGCCCACCCAGACGTTAGAAAACCCCACGCCCGCACCGGCAACTACCGCCACAACTTCCACGCCCACGGCTCAGCCGATGTCGATGATTTTTAAATCGTCGGTAACAGCACCGCCAGAGATTTCGCAACCTACTGACACCCAAGAAGATGCCGCCCGCATGGCCTACGAGCGCAAGGACGACGAGGTACAGTCGCCATTGGCGACGTCCATCCACGCCGACGACCTCGTGAAGACGAGCCGCATCCGGCACAACAACCTCGAAGGCAACGACGCGCCGTACCCGATTGCGTTTTTCAAGTTTATGCTCAACGACAATTTCTGCAAACTCACTTCATACGACTACGAACCCGAACTCCTCTCGCTCGCTATTCTCGACGACGAGAGCAACGGCTACCTCGTACTCGGCTACGAAGACGGCACCATCGCCAAGGCGCGTGTTGACGAACTCCTCGAAAAGAACGACTACGTGAACTACAAGCGCAATTCTGCGTCCAAGTTGATTTTTGCGTCCATCGCCCGCGAAGGCGACGCGGTGCTGAGCATCACCAAGGAGGCCAAAAGTGCGCACCGCATAATGGTCCGCGTGGATTCGCTCGACAAGATAGACGAGTGCAAAATCGCCGACAAGGGCATGTGTCCGTACAATGAGGAGATGATTAGCGAGGTGATGGCGATGGACATCATCCCGGCGGAAGATGTGCACATCTTCGACAACATCACCGACCTCGACGCCCGCTCCCTCGGCAACCCCTACGCAAAACTCCCGAAGGCCATGGACACCAAACTCAAAGCATGGGGCTTCGGCAGTTTTGAGTAACAACAAGTTTTTTGATTTTATTTCGTTCCATAATGAAGATACCGCGCGGTGGTCGAAAGGCTGCTGCGCGGTATTGTTTTTTTTGTTTTTTCCTCAAAAAAAACATATCTTTACGCCGTGAAATATTTTTAAAACCTTTGGCATTATGAACGGAACTCACAAATTTGCTGTCGATACACAGATACTTCGTGGAATTCTCGAACGCGGGTGCATCTATATAGACAAGACAGCACTTGTATATAAGATGACGCACGAACTCAAATACGTGTTTCTCTCGCGTCCACGCAGGTTTGGCAAGTCGTTGCTGTGCAATACGTTAAAAGAATATTTTAACGGCAACAAGGAACTTTTCAAAGGCTTGCAAATTGACGCTTTGGAGAAGGAATGGGTGAAATATCCCATCATAGACCTTTCATTTGCCAACGCCAAAAACGTGTCGGAAGCGAGCATCAATGAAATGATTGGCAATATGCTTTCCGAACACGAAAACAAATTTGGCATAGCGCGAAATGGCGATGACAACGGAGTGAGGTTGGAGAATCTAATAAAAAATATTGCCACCAAGACGGGGCAGAATGTGGTTGTAATCATCGACGAATACGATGCTGCGATGCTCGACACCATTGACAACGATGAACTTCAAGACCGCGTCCGTGCAATACAAAATAATTTCTTTTCGCCGTTGAAAAAACTTGACGATTATATCCGCTTTGTGTTCATCACCGGCATCACCAAATTTTCGCAGATGTCGATTTTCTCGGCGTTAAACAATCTGAAAGATATATCTATGTGGCCTGAGTATGAATACATTTGCGGCATTTCGATGGAGGAGTTTCTCTCAGTGTTGAAACCCGACATCCAAGCCTTTGCCGACAAAAATGGCTACACTTTCGACGAAACAGTCCGTAAATTTAAGAAAAAATATGATGGCTATCATTTTTCAATTGAATTGCGCGAGGTTTTCAACCCTTATTCGGTACTCAACGCACTGTTAGAAAAGATGTTGAACGACTATTGGTTTAATTCGGGAACGCCTACCTCTTTGATTAAACTCATAAGAAAATTTAATGTAAAGATGGAGGATTTTGACGGAACCAAGGCTCGCTCGTCACGGTTTTGTCAGCCGGTGGAGAAGGTAACTGACTTGGTGCCGTTCCTGTTCCAGGCGGGCTATCTCACCATCAAAAATTACAACCGCCGCCGCGACATCTATACGCTCGGCTATCCAAATGGCGAGGTGAAGTCGGCGTTTGCGGAGTCGCTGTTCCGTTTCAACTACCATTACGAGGACGGCAACATCAGGCTCTTGGAAGCATATCAGGATTTTGAGGATTTCGACGATTTAGACAAGTTTATGGAAGCGATGAAGAGGTTTTTCCGCCGTTTCCCGTACTCGCTCAACAATATGAACGAGAGGCATTACCATTCGATATTATACACGGTGCTTGCGTCTTTTGGCGCGGACATCTCCGCCAACGTGGAGACAGCCCTCGGCAAGTCGGACTTGATTCTCCGTATGCCAAACACCATTTATGTAATCGAACTTAAATACGACCACAGCACCGAATCCGCCCTCGACCAAATCGACGACCGCGACTACATCGCCGCAACCCTCGACGACGACCGCCGCATTGTGAAACTCGCGATTAAGTTTTCTTCCAAAGACAGAAATGTGGAGGCATACGAGGCGGTGGAGGCAACGTTAGAAAAATAGATACCCCCTCTATGTATTATCCAACGAATAAAAACATTCGCTATGGATAACGTTGTTTTTGATTACAGAGTTTCGCTTGATGCCGTCGTAATGGAATCCCAACTTTTCCAATATGTGGCGCATAGCGGTATTCTTTTCAAAGGTTGTAGCGTTTATCTTGTTAAACAGGTTGTTTTCAAATGCGTAATTGCAGATATATTTTGTAGCGGCAGTCGCAATACCCATATTGTAATAATCGGGCAAAATTATTACACCGAGTTCAGCAGGAGTACCTTCGGGGGCATATTTGTCGGGCTGTTCAAGAGATACAATGCCTACACATTGATTATCAATCCAAATGCTGAAATAAATTGAATCAAAGAATAATCCCCATTGCATTTTTTCTTCCTTAGAATCTTCTGCTATCCACATCACTCGTTGTATGCACAGATGGTATAGCAGAACGTCAGGCAGATACGACAAATCTGCTTTTTTAAGAATTTCGGCTATCGTCAGATGGTTCGTATCCCGGAAGTCTCTGTAAAGTATGTTGGTTGTGTTCATTAATTTGTTTTTCATATTGAGG
>CAMJWL010000099.1 GCA_946409405.1 uncultured Bacteroidales bacterium | reverse complement strand
CCTCAGCGCGACGGAGCGTGCGAAAGACCTTTGCAGCCGTCTGACGCTCGAAGAGAAGGCGATGCTGATGCTCGACGAATCGCCCGCGATTCCAAGGCTCGGCATCAAGAAATTCTTTTGGTGGAGCGAGGCTCTGCACGGCGCGGCCAATATGGATCACGTTACAGTGTTTCCCGAGCCAGTGGGAATGGCGTCGTCATTCAATCCCGACCTCTTGTACAAGGTTTTTGACGTGGCGAGCACCGAATTTCGCGCACAGTACAACGACCGTATGCTCAACGGCGGCGAAGACCAAAAATTTCACAGTCTGTCGGTTTGGACTCCCAACGTCAACATCTTCCGCGACCCGCGTTGGGGACGTGGACAGGAGACCTACGGCGAAGACCCTTACCTGACATCCGTGATGGGCGTTCAGGTTGTGCGCGGTTTGCAAGGCCCCGAAGATTCCAAGTATCGCAAACTTTGGGCGTGCGCCAAGCATTACGCCGTACATTCGGGTCCCGAATGGAGCCGCCACACCGCCAACTTGACCGATGTATCGGCGCGTGATTTTTGGGAGACTTACATGCCCGCATTCAAGACCCTCGTTACCGATGCCAAAGTGCGCGAGGTGATGTGCGCCTACCAACGTCTTGACGACGAGCCTTGTTGCGGCAACACTCGCCTTCTCCAAAAAATCTTGCGCGAAGATTGGGGATTCAAGTATCTGGTAGTCAGCGACTGCGGCGCGGTTTCTGACTTTTGGGAAAATCACAAGACATCCTCCGACGTTACCCACGCCGCGTATCAGGGTGTCATTTCGGGTACTGACGTTGAGTGTGGTTTCAATTATGTCTATAAATCTGTCCCCGATGCCGTCAAGCAAGGTCTCTTGACCGAAGCGGAGGTCGATAAACACGTAATCAGATTGTTGGAAGGACGATTTGACCTCGGCGAAATGGACGACCCCTCGCTCGTTGAATGGAGCAAAATCCCCGCCTCAAAACTCTCCTGCAAGGAGCATCGCGACCTCGCGTTGCAGATGGCTCGTCAGTGCGTTGTGCTCCTCCAAAACAATGGCAACGTCCTCCCGCTCAAAAGGAACGCCGAGAAGATTGCTGTCATTGGCCCTAACGCCGACAATACGCCGATGATGTGGGGCAATTACAACGGTATGCCCAACACCACGGTCAACATCCTCGAAGGCATCCGCGCCAAACAGAAAAATATCGTCTATTATCCCGGTTGCGATTTGACATACGACAAGGTATATGACAACCGCATTGCCACCGAGTGCACCGCCGACGGCAAGAAGGGCATGAAGGGTACTTTCTGGAACAACATCGAATACAGCGGAACTCCCGTTACCACAGAATATTACACCAATCCTGTAAAGGTAACGACGGCTGGTATGCACGTATTTGCGCCCAACGTAAAAATCGAAGATTTTTCGGCGAAATATACCACCGTTTTCGCGCCCAAAAATCCCGGCGAATACGTCCTCAACGTCGAGGGCTGCGGACATTTTGAGGTTTACGTCAACGGTGAACAAAAGCAAAAAGTCCACTCTTGGCGCACCACTCCCACCACCACGGTCATCAATGCCGAATCGGGCAAAAAATACGAAATCGAAATCCGTTTCCATCACGTAAAGACTTGGAACGCCAATCTCAAAATCGAGATTGCAAAGGAATATCAGATTAATTATCAGGATATTATCGCCAAACTCAAAGGTATCAACAAAGTGATTTTTGTGGGCGGAATTTCGCCGCAGTTGGAAGGCGAGGAAATGCCTGTAAATGCCGAGGGGTTCAAGGGCGGCGACCGCACCAACATCGAACTCCCCAAGGTTCAGCGCGATTTCTTGAAGGCGTTGAAGGACGCGGGCAAGACTGTGATTTTTGTCAACTGTTCCGGCTCTGCAATTGCCCTCGAGCCTGAGACCAAGACCTGCGACGCAATTCTCCAGGCGTGGTATCTCGGTCAGGAAGGCGGCACGGCGTTGGCGGAAGTGCTTTTTGGCGACATCAACCCCGCCGGCAAACTTCCCGTTACGTTCTACAAAAATTCTAACCAACTTCCTGATTTTGAGGATTATTCTATGAAAGGTCGCACATATCGTTATTTCAACGATGCATTGTTCCCCTTCGGCTATGGATTGAGTTACACCAAGTTTGAAATCGGCAACGGCAAGGTAAATAAGAGTGGCAAAAATATGGTGGTTTCCGTTCCTGTAAAGAACGCCGGCAAGATGGCTGGCACTGAAATTGTCCAGGTCTATATCAAAGATTTGCAGGACACCGACGGCCCCCGCATTTCGCTCCGTGGCTTTGCCCGAGTTGACCTCAATCCCGGCGAAGAAAAGACCGTCAATATCACCCTCACCCCGCAATCCTTCGAGTTCTACGACCCGAGCATCTACTCGATGCGCATCAAACCCGGCGACTACGAAATCTACTACGGCGATTCGTCAAGAGACAAAGATTTGAAGAAGATACCGGTAAGGTTTGAGATGTAAGGATTGGATTGATTTTCAGAATATTGTAGGGACGCACGGTCGTGCGTCCCTATATTTTTATTTATATGTTTTATATACGTCTTTCAGAAACGAAATTCGTTGTTCGTGACTCCATTTGTCTGAATCACTTTCTGTCAATATCATTGATATGCCATTTTTTTCGGAAATTAAAAAATAATTATTAATTCCCTTTTCATTAAACAGTCTATATATCAATATATTATTAACATTGTCGGAAACCAATATTTCGCTTTTTAATCCCTCAATTTGCGAGATTAGGAAATCAGTATCCCATTGATAGTAACTTTGTACGAAGTTAAATCCTGTTTTAGAACCGTCTGCATTAAATTCATACTTGACAATCGGATTTAATGCAACAGAAAATTTTACAGAGTCGCTGTTAGTAAAAAACTGTTGTTTGCTGGTTTCAACATAGTTTGCCTTCGTCCATTCGCCGCTAAAACTTACCGAACCGTATGGAAATCGAAAAAATGTTGTAGAATCATTTTTTTTATCATAATTTGCACCGGAAATTACAGTTACGGTGTTACGGTAACTTGCACAACTACAAATTACTGCAAACAACATAAAGAGGAAAAAATGCTTTATTAATATATAGTGTTTCATTTCGCTTTTCTCTATTATTTTGCGCAAATTTACATTGTTTTTTGATTACATGAAAACAAATTTTTTGATATTCAAAAAACTTCTTACTTTTGCATACAAAAACTTCACAGCCATGACAGCAACGGAATTAACGGATATAATAGCCTGCGGAGAAACAAGCAAAGTCCAATTCAAAGAAATTTTGGACAACAAGGACAGCATTGCCGCAGAAATGGTAGCAATGTCAAACGCGGATGGTGGACAGATTTTTTTCGGCATCAAAGACAAGACGGGAGAAATCTGCGGTCTTGATTTTGCCAAAATTCAAGAAACAGGCAACAAACTTGCCATCATAGCCTCCGATTTTGTGAAACCTCAAATCTTTATAACCACAGAAGTAGTAACATTGCAATCCAACGACGATAAAAAACGTGTTCTCGTGGCAACCATCGAAAAGGGAATCTCAAAACCATACAAGGACAAAAACGGAATCATTTGGATAAAACAGGGCGGCGACAAACGCAAACTGACCGACAACAACGAGCAAATCCGCCTTTTCCAACAATCGGGTCAATTATACGTTGACGAAATGATTGTTCCTTATACCTCATTCGAAGATATTGACAAAGAAAAAGTCATTGAATATTTAACTAAAATTGACGGTTTTGAGCGCGAAAAAGAAGACATTACACCGCAACTCTGCAAAAATATTAACATTTTGAAAGACAATCGTTTGACTCTCGGCGGCCTGATGTTTTTTGGTAAAAAACCACAAAAATATCGTCCGGCATTTTGCGTAAAGGCGGTTTCCTTTGTTGGCAATGAACTCGCGGGTACGCAGTATAGGGACAGCCAAGAAATTATAGGCACAGTCCCAAAAATGTATGACGATGTTATGTATTTCTTTAACAGGAATTTACATCACACGCAGCAAGGTCAGGATTTCAATAAAGACGGCATTTGGGAGATTTCGGAGACGGCGTTGCAAGAACTTGTCCAAAACGCTCTTACGCATCGCGACTATTCCATAAATGCGCCTGTCCGGATTTTTATTTTTGACAATCGTGTGGAAATTATAAGTCCGGGGATTTTGCCTAACTCGCTGACAATAGAGAACATAAAGATGGGCAATGCCGTCGTAAGGAATAATCTTGTGGTTTCGTATGCGTCAAAACTAATGTTGTACAAAGGCTTGGGGTCGGGCATTGTGAGGGCGTTAAAATTGCAGCCAAACATTATTTTCGAAAATGACAAAGACGGACAACTTTTCAAGGTTGTGATTGAGAGATAGGCTGCACCTTCATCCTCACCACCACCGGCAGATGATCCGAAAAACCACCCTTATAAATCGGACCTTGATATGTGCGGTAAATGCCGCTGCCATCGTTGCGGAGAAATTTGTCTTGCAGCGGCTCAACGTCGTCGAGACCAAAATGCAGCCCTTTGTCGCCGAGCAATGTGCCGGACGCAATCACTTGGTCGAGAAAGTCGCCGCGACCTTGATACCAATACGACCACAGATTTTTCTTGTACCACAGGTAATGCGCAACGTTGTAAAGTTCGCCCGCCTTCACCGAATCGAAATCAGTGCGCGCCTTCAAAAATTCGTTGACGGACATATTGTCGGGATTGTCGTTAAAATCGCCGACGCAAAGAATCCTCGCATCAGGCTCTGCGGCGAAAATAGAATCCACCTGCGCCCTCAGCACCGACGCCGCACGGCAACGCAAATTTTCAGTCGCAGCGTAGCCACCATAACGCGACGGCCAATGGTTGGCAAAAATATGCAGCGTGTCGTTTGACTTTTTGGCGACCCCTTTCATATACAAAATGTCGCGGGTGTGGTACGTAGAATCCGCGCCGTTAAAGTTAATCCTAACAGCCGCAGTGTCAAGCACTTGAAAAGTTGCCGGACGGTAAATGATTGCAACGTCGATGCCACGGCGGTCGAGACTTTCGCGGTGAAAAATCGAATAATGTCCCCTCCAAAGCGGCGTTTTTGTTATCAAATCGTTGACAACCTCGCGGTTTTCCACCTCGTACAAGCCTATCACATCGGGAAATTCGGCAAGCGTGGTAGCCGCGAGAGCCTTCCAAAGTTTTTTGAGTTTTTCGCGGTAACGGTAACTGTTCCATTTGCGCTCGCCCTTTGGCGTAAACTCGTCGTCGGCAGTTGTCGGATTGTCGAGCGTGTCAAAAAGATTTTCAACATTGTAAGAAACCACCACAAAATCGCTGTCAATCGGCACATTTATCCGCGCAAATCCACAGAAAACCGCAACAAAAATTATCACAAAAAATCTTTTCATAAAAACAAAAATTTTCGATAATTTATAAAAAATTTACGGTAATTTTTGTTGAAAAAAATTTACGGATTGTACTTTGCGCGGTTGTAAATAGTCTGTAAATCTTGCATTTGCATCAGTTGTGGGAGCGTAACAGTTGGATTATTAGTCATAAACGAACATACAATCCCAAAACCGCAAAACGACGCCACGCCCGGCGCAGACTGATTGCCAAAAGCATTGGTAAATGGTCCTTCGCCCGTAAAATTGCGAATTAGCAACGGATTTATTTCAAATAATATCTTCTTGTCAATCAGATAGTTCCAAACATTTTCCTCGTAAGTTTCCGCCCATTGGTACTGAATGTCGGAATATCCCCACAGCAACGAATCGGGCGCGGACGGCATCATGGATTTCAAGAAATATTGTATGCGTCCCTGATAAATCATTTCGTTCATGAGGTTGTCGGCGGAAGCGTCGGGCTTAGGATATTTCATCATGGCAATCGTCCTGAAATAATCCACCGGCATCATTGCTTTTTCCATGCGGCGGCGTTTGTAATTTTCGATGCCCAACTGACCATACGCTGGATAATTGGCACCGAGATATTTTTCGAGGCTAAAAACCAAAATTCCATCGCTCGGAAACACCGATTCCTGAAATCCCGACACTACCGTAAACACCTCAGGCAGAGTGTCTTTGGGGAAATAATATTTATAATGATTTGCCCCGTCTTTAAACAACGCCGCGACCTCAGCATCTTTCGGGAACGCCTTGTCAACATCGCGGAAAACGTTGTTTAGTTTGCAATAACTCACAAAATCGCTGTACTGCGTGGCAAAATCGGCGGTCTCCACTTCGGGCATACCGAGGATTCCGCGCATATAAAGGTTTACAAAATCGCCATATTTTTCATTCAGCACCGGCAGCGCGGTATATATTCCCTTCGGGCTGATGGTATCAAAATCGACATCAAACCTCGTAACCTTGACATCCGCATCCACGCCGCTGATGTCAACATCAAAATTGGCGGTCTTCTTGCACGACTGCATCGCCAACAACGCAACTAATATTACAAGTATTTTTTTCATGTTCAACAATGTTTTTGTATTGGAAACAAAATTACATAATCTTTGCGGAGTGTGCAAAAATTTTTTGTGATTAGAATAGTTTTTCATTATTTTTGCAATCGAAAATATCGATGTCAAACCATTAAAACAAACGAAAATGAAATTTGAGGATTTTAAATCAGAGTTCACAGAAGAGGAACTTGCTGAGAATGAAGAGGCTGACGATTTGATATTCGACAATGTCGAGTGGGAAAAGATTCCGCCGTTAGTAAAGAAAAGACTATGGACAAGAAAGATGATTAACATCCAAGAGTCGCAAGGTACGATGGAACTTGTGGACGGTTTTTCATTCGATTCTGATTCCAAGATTAAACTTTACAATTGGTAGAATATGGCACGCTACATGATTGACACAAACATCCTTTATTATATGATAGACGAGAAAGACCGTCTTACTAAAGATGTAAGTGCATTGGTGTTCGATATTGAGAACTCCTTGTATGTCAGTGCCGAAACTGTGAAGGAACTCGTCGTGGCACATCGCCATAAACATTTACTTCAACATCGGTGGAAGACAACAGACGACCTTGTGAAAGCAGTCAGGAAAAATTACAATCTAACAATTCTTCCTGTTGACATCAACGTTGTCCACCGCATGGCTCGCCTCCAAATAAACGAGGCGGAGGAGCATCACGACCCTTCCGACCATATCATCATCGCCCACGCAATAACGATGAATATGCCTTTGATTTCGAGCGACAGAAAATTTCCATTCTATCGAGAACAAGGATTAGACTTGGTGTCGAATTTCTAAAAAAACTGAAAAAATATTTTTGTTTTTATAGGAAACATCTATATCTTTGCGGCACAGTAAACACGATGTGTATAACATAAAAACACCAAAAACAAGAAACAGAAAAAACACAAGCAATACGCAACCGGCGGCAGACGTGCGAAGCAAATCTCCGCCAAACTACTTAGAAATAAAACTTAGTAACTAACCTGCGTAACTGCATTATACATATAACATTGAACTATACGTTCTTGTTCTCGCCCTTTTGAATCACCGCCAATGATAACCAAATGAGGACAAGGCACTTAAAGGTTCACGTCCATAGTGGCGTGAACTGTTTTGTGCTTTATTTCGTTTGGGGGCTTGCTTGGCGGTGAGCCTAAAGGGTGGATAAAGCATAGGCAGTTTCGCCTTTTTTCGTAGCACAACATGGGCGAATCTTACGATTACACATTAGACTATTACAATAACATGCTGCAAAATTCTCAGGCGATTCTTGAAGAGCAAAAGAGGACTAATCTCGAACTCAACAGATTGCGCCAACAAATGGCTCATGCCAACGCAATGCAGCAACAGATGCTCCAAAACCAAATCAGGGACATAGAGGAGCGCGAAACACAGAAATTCTACAAGTTGCGCAGTTTCAAACTCAACCAACTTGTTACAAGTATTGACAGTCTTACAGACATCAATCAGAAAGCGTTTACATATTATGTTTTCAAAGACGCTATTATGCAAAACGCAACCGACGCACAGAACAATCTCAACGAAATCGGCGACAAGGAATATTGTAACACAATAATATCCAAAGTCCGCGACATCTACAAGCAAATTGGTGATGTTGACGACCTTGCTATTGCCGAAGAATTGAAAAAGTTCGTTTTGGGAGCAGCCGACTACAATGTGCTGTGCAACGAACTCGAATCGGCAAAGACGTCGTTTAAGAATTTGCCTCCACCAATAGAACCAAAAAGCAAAACGACATACAATATTTCCCAACGAGCATTCGGCGTCACTTTAATACTTTTTGGAGCGATTTTGACAGTAGGTGGTATCGCAATGCTAGGCGGCAATCACACCGAACAAGAAAACGGAAGAATATTGTTAGCAATCGGAATTTCAGGAATTGCGTTGGGCATTGTTTTGGCGGTTAACTCCTCCACAGAAACCCCCGTCACAGAAAACGATATCAACGAATACAACAATGCCCTTGCCAAGTACAACAAAGAAATCGATGATTGGAAAGCAAAGATTTCAGAACTCGAAAACCAAATCGCCAACTGCGATTACATAAAGGTTCAGCAATACTTCTTTTCCAACTTTGCTTCATGGAAAGCCGAAATCGACAACTGTTACAAACAATTGTCGTACTGATTCTTGTTCTTTTCGTAAACAAGATAAAATGAAAAAATGCACAATCGGTGGTTGTCGATTGTGCATTTTTTTTTTATTACATGATAAACTACTTCAATCCTGCAATCTGTTTTTCCAACGCCTCAATCTTGACAAGTGCGTCGGCTTGTTTTTGTTTTTCGCGCTCCACAACCGCTGCGGGTGCGCCGGAGACGAAACGCTCGTTACTGAGTTTTTTCTCTACGGACGCGAGGAAGCCACGGGTGTAGTCGAGTTCCGCCTGCAACTTCTTGATTTCCTCGGCAACGTCCACCTTGTCGGCGAGAGGAACAAAATATTCCACATTTTTGGCGACAAAAGTCTTGCTGCCGGACTTTGCCTCATCGGTGCGGGCAAGCGAAGAAAGATTGCTCTGTTTGGTGATAACGCTGTCGAAATAGCCGTCGTACTCGCCGTCCACAAGACGCGCAAAAACCTCTATCGAATCCTTCTGTGCAATGCCATTCTCCTGACGGATAGCGCGGATTTTGGTGATGACATCCTTGGCTGTCTCAAAACGGTCGAGCAACTTCTCATCAAAATCAGCCGCCTCGGGCATCTGCGATACCATGATGCTCTCGCCAGGCTTGCGCTCGTCGAGCAATTGCCATACCTCCTCCGTAATAAACGGAATGTAGGGGTGCAAAATTTTGAGCAACTTGTCGAAGAAACCGATTGTGGCGTCGTAAGTGGCACTGTCGATGGGCTGCATGTACGCGGGTTTGACGCTCTCCAAGTACCACGACGAAAATTCGTCCCAAAAGAGTTTGTACACCGTCATCAGCGAGTCGCTCAGGCGGAAGTCGGCAAACATCTTGTCAACCTCCGAGATGGTCTTGTTTAAGCGGTGGGTGAACCACTCGATGGCCTTGCGAGAGGATTCGGGCTGAGGGATGTTGGCGTCAACACTCCAACCCTTGACGAGACGGAAGGCATTCCAAATCTTGTTGGTGAAGTTGCGACCCTGCAAGCAAAGGTCGTCATCGTAGAGAAGGTCGCCGCCAGCCGGAGAACACAGCAACATGCCGATACGCACACCGTCGGTGGAGAATTTCTTCATCAATTCTATCGGGTCGGGACTGTTGCCGAGACTCTTGGACATCTTGCGGCCGAGTTTGTCGCGGACGATGCCCGTGAAATATACATTGCGGAAAGGAACGTCCTTCATGTACTCCTCGCCAGCCATAATCATCCTTGCCACCCAGAAGAAAATGATGTCGGGACCCGTTACGAGGTCGCAAGTGGGGTAATAATACTTGATTTCGGGATTGTCGGGGCGGTTGATGCCGTCAAACAGCGACACGGGCCACAGCCACGACGAAAACCACGTGTCCAAAGCGTCCTCGTCGTGGACGAGTTGGTCGATGGTGAGATTCTCGTAACCGGGCATTTTGCGCGCCTCAGCCAACGCTTCTTCGGCTGTGAGAGCCACTACAAAACGCTCCTCCTCGCCGTCCTTGGTGGGCAGGAAATATGCCGGAATGCGGTGTCCCCACCAAAGTTGGCGGCTGATGCACCAATCCTGAATGTTTTCGAGCCAATTGCGGTAGGTGTTGACGTATTTGTAGGGGAAAAATTTTATCTTGCCCTCCAACACCGGCGGCAGGGCGATGTCGGCAAAGTGCTTCATCTTCAAGAACCACTGTTTGCAGAGCCTCGGCTCCACGGCGGTGTCGGCGTTGCGCTCCGAATAGCCCACCTTGTTGTCGTAATCCTCTGTTTTTTCGAGGAGTTGCGCGTTATTGAGGTCCTCGGCTATCTGACGGCGCACGTCCATCCTGTCCATGCCCACATACAACTGTCCGGCGGGCGCAATGGTGCCGTCGGGGTTGAAAATGTCTATAATTTCAAGATTGTGGCTCTGACCAAGCGCGTAGTCGTTTACATCGTGCGCAGGGGTTACTTTAAGGCAACCCGTACCAAATTCGATGTCAACATACCTGTCTTCTATAACGGGTATCACGCGATTGACCAACGGCACTACTACCTTGTGTCCGCGAAGCCACTGGTTCTTAGGATCTTTTGGGTTGATGCACATGGCAGTATCGCCCATGATGGTTTCGGGGCGAGTGGTGGCCACCACTGCATAATAACCCTTCGCGTCCTTGTGGATTACCTCGCCCTCGTTGCCGGTGGGTACTACGGGGTTAACGGTCTCATCTGCAACGTAATATCTGAGGTAATAGAGTTTGCTCTTTTCCTCGCGGTATATCACCTCCTCGGTGCTAAGCACGGTCTGCGCCTTGGGATCCCAATTGACCATGCGCAATCCACGGTAAATGAGGCCTTTGCGGTAGAGATCCACAAAAACTTTCAATACCGATTCGCTGCGCAGAGAGTCCATGGTGAACGCCGTGCGCTGCCAGTCGCATGATGCGCCGAGTTTTTTGAGTTGTTCGAGGATAACGCCGCCATGCTCCTCCTTCCATTCCCAGGCGTATTTGAGGAATTGTTCGCGGGTGAGGTCGCGCTTCTTGATGCCTTGTTTGGCGAGTTTGGCTACCACCTTGGCTTCCGTTGCAATGGAAGCGTGGTCGGTGCCAGGCACCCAGAGGGCGTTAAAACCCTTCATCCTTGCGCGGCGCGTCAAGATGTCCTGGATGGTATTGTTGAGCATGTGGCCCATGTGCAGCACGCCGGTCACGTTGGGCGGGGGGATAACGATGGTATATGGCTTGCGACCGTCTGGCTCCGAATGGAAGAAGCCGTTGTCGCTCCAATACTTGTACCATTTATCCTCGCTCTGCGCGGCGTCGTATTTAGATGGAATTTCCATTTTGTATATTAATGTTTTACGTTTTTGTTCTGACGTGCAAAATTAGCAAAAATTTGCGGAAATCAAAAATTAGAAAAAAAAATTGCACAAACATTTGCAATAATCAAAAATCTTTTCTTACCTTTGGGGTGGACAAAAATAAAGATACATCTAATACAATATTTACTATGGAAAACAACTTCGACAAAGTAAAGAACTACCTTCTCGACCTTGAATACTCCATCGTCAAGGAGGATGCCGAGAACGGAATTTTCGTTATCAGCAAGGAGACAGAAGGCATCAAAAACATGGTGCTTGTTTGCGCAGACCCAATTCTCGTGCTCGAACAGCCAATGTTTGAACTCAAGAACGCCACCGCCGCAATACTCGAGGCTCTCCTGAAGAAAAACCGCGAAATCGTACACGGCGCATTCGCCATCGACGACAACAACCGCGTTATCTTCCGCGACACCCTCGAACTCGAAAACCTCGACCTCAACGAACTCGAGGGCTCGCTCAACTCGCTCACAATGCTCCTGAGCGAATACGGCGCACAACTCGTGGAGTTCGCAAAATAACGACAACACATTACTAACCTCTAAAACAATCAAAACCATGCCGACAATACATCTTACCGACGAAAGTTTCGCAAAGGCCGTGGGCGGC
>CAMJWL010000098.1 GCA_946409405.1 uncultured Bacteroidales bacterium | reverse complement strand
TGCGGCACTTTGTTTAATGTAACTTTCTGTAAGACAATTTCGTTTTATTCGTTTAATTCGGTGTTAAAAAGTTTAAATGAAATCGCCATGATATCTGCCGAAACAATGTTATGTATCATTAATTTAATCATTCCGTAAGTATTTCGGCGATTTTGACGCGCAGGGCGAGCCTTGGCACATCGCGTTTCAACTTGTTTTTTACCGAAAAATCAAAAAATCCGAAATCGAAAAACCTAATGTCGGAAGTCTTGAAAAGCAAGTTAACATATCCACCTTCAAAATACAGCGCGAAATCCTCTTTGAAATTTTCCGACAGCCTGTCAACAATGTGCGTTATGTGTCCGAAGTCGCTGTTTGGCATGTTTTGGTTGATGGCATAGAAACGATATTTGGAGTC
This sequence comes from uncultured Bacteroidales bacterium, assembly GCA_946409405.1. Classification (GTDB taxonomy): domain Bacteria; phylum Bacteroidota; class Bacteroidia; order Bacteroidales; family UBA3824; genus UBA3824. The sequence goes on along the minus strand of CAMJWL010000098.1, from coordinate 11,696 downwards.
GTAATATTGGTTAGTCTCTATTACGGGCATCATACCTTTGCAGACCAAAACACCGTCGGCGTATGGTTTGGGCATGGCGAAAGTGTAATATTCGCCAGTGAACAGGATGTCTGTGTGGGCATGTTTGCCCGACCCCGTGGTGTGCGACACACGAAGTTCCGCAACGTTTACCGTAGCATCGCCAGTTTTGATTACAGTAAGGTCTTCACGGTAATAATCACATTCGGGTGCGCTAAATTTTTGGAAACTAAATATGTGGGTGCAGACATTTTGATACATGTCTTTCATTTGGTGCGAGTACGAGTCTATTACCTTGAAGTTTTTAACGAGTTCTTTGATGATTTCGGCGTACCTACTCTGTGATACACAGCCCATTATCACGCCACCTAATATCGCAACAATTACATACAAGACGGTAAAATCCCAATGGTAAATACCGGCTATCACTATGCCAATTATCGCAATCAACACAATGATTTTTGTTTTGATTAGTTTGCTTATTTGTTCTTCGTACTGTTGCGAAAACTGTTCTATGTTGATGTCATACTGCGTATCAGACTGATGCCGGGGCGTGTATTTATTTACGGCAACAGCCTCGTCGTCAACGAGATTGTCGCCGATGTTTTCGTCGATGTCGCCAGCATCATCTTCCGGAATCCTTTCCGATTCCCTGAATAGTTCGTCAAGTTCGTCAGACTTGCTGCTATTTTTATTGGTGTTGTCGTCGCCCCAAAAGACTTCCTTTGACGAGCGACGCGAATAGTCGTTTTTTGCCATAATTGTAGTTTATTTTTGACGGCGAAAGATAATAACTTTTTTGGAAACAAACCAAAATAATGCGCAAAAAAAAGAGAGCCCGAAAGAAGTCCGAACTCTCTTTAAAACCAAAAATTAACCTAAAACAAACTAATTAACCTAACAAAACTATGAAAATAAAAAATGATTATTTCCATACAAAAAAATTATCTCAAACTATGTGGTAAACTGAACGAAAAAATTTTTGAAAGGTTTTTGGAAAATGGAGTGCGTTTCACAACGCACTCCAATACAAATAACAACCTAAAATCAAACTATTAACTCAAAAATTTTTCACATTCAATTCGCTAATGTTTTCCTTTCATTTATCTGATGCAAAGATATAGCATAGTTTTGTACCCTCCAAATTTTTTTGCAACTTTTTTTCCACAAAACGCAAAATTTAACACTGCTTAATAAAGCCACAAAAAAATGTTTAAAAACATTGTCTATAATGTATATTTTGTTTAACTTTGTGGAGTATTTACAAATCAAATTCTAATAATTATGAAAAGATACACATTGTTATTGCTGATGCTTGCCGTGTGCGTTGCTGCAACGGCTCAGGACAGCGATTTTTACAAGCAACTCGCCGCGCTACCTGGCGTGAGCAACATCACCAAACTCAATAGCCGCTTCTTCAAAGAGAAGTACCAACTATTTATCACTCAACAAGTTGACCACGGCAACCCCGCCGCCGGCACTTTCAAACAGCGCGTTATCGTGGGTCTCAAAGGCACAGACCGCCCCACGGTGATGGTAACGGAAGGTTACAGTGCCGACTACGCCGTCTATCCGTTTTATCAGGAGGAACTCTCCGAAATGATGAACGCCAACCTCGTGTTCTGCGAGCATCGCTATTTCAGCGAATCCACGCCCGACCCCTGCAATTGGGACTACATGACGGTATCCAACGAAAACGACGACCTGCACAACATCCGTCAGACCCTGGGCAAGGTTTTCAAGCACAAATGGGTTTCCACGGGCATATCCAAGGGCGGCAGCACCTGCACGTATTACCGCGCCGCGTACCCCGACGACGTGGATGCCTCCGTGGCATACGTTGCACCGATTAGCCGCGCATTGGAGGATGGTCGCCACGAGAAATTCCTCAACAAAAAAGTAGGCACCAAGGAAGACCGCGAGAATATGAAGGCCGTCCAAGCCGAATTTATGCGCCGCAAGCCCAAGTTGGTGAATATGCTGGACACCTTCTGCTCCAACCGCAACTACAAATTCAACATCCCAATCGACCAAATTTACGACTACGAGGTGCTGGAACTCGAATTTTCGATGTGGCAGTGGGGACATCCCGTTAGCACCGCGCCCAAAAATTACGACACCGATGTCAAGTGGTTTCAATTCCTTGTTGACGAGGTGGAACCCGACTATTTTGTATGTCCGAGCGATTACCTGCCGTTTTATTATCAGGCTATGCGCGAACTCGGCTATTATGGATACGACACGCGTATCCTCGGCAAAAACCGTTCGATTGCCACTGCCGAAAACTACTTGAAAGCCGTGATGGTGCCAGCCGACATGCGCAACGTGCAGTTTGACAACACCACATATAAAACTACCTGCAAATTCTTGAAGAAAAACGATCCGACACACCTTTTTATATATGGAGAAAACGACCCGTGGACTTCATCCGGCGTTGCCGACTGGCTCAACTGCAAGAAGAAATCCAATATGAAGGTGTATGTGCAGAAAGACGGTTCGCACAAGGCTCGCATCAGGACGCTCTCAGACAGTCAGCAAAACGAGATTAGAGGCAAACTCAAAAACTGGGTTGGATATTAAACAAAGGTGTTAACTATTTAATGCCGCTGTTTGCAATTCCCTGAAAACCTCCAAAAAACTCTCCCTATCCCCTCTCCTATTCCACAACGCCCCAAGCACCATCGCGCCGCCAAATCCGTATTGCTGCAACTGCGCAATATTTTGCGGCGTGATGCCGCCGAGGGCAATTACATGGCTGTCTATCAAACCATTATGACGCATCTCCAACAGTTTTTCGTGCGAAAAAGCCGAATTGTACCCCTGCTTGGAAACGCTGTCAAAAATCGGACTGATGGTTACATAATCATAATTGTTTCCTTCCGCCGACAACTCCTCCACAGTATGCAGCGACTTCGATACCGAACCGTAGAAACCTTTGGGAATCTGATTGTTGCGGCGATTGAGATGCACACCATGAACGCCATATTCCGCCGCCAAATCAAAATGATCGTGCAGCACAATTTTCGGCAAAAATTCGGGCGCAATAGTTTTTAACAATCCTTCGTAATCCGCCCTTGTAGAATCCGGTTTGCGCAAGTGAAGCCGTTGCAACCCGTTGACAAACAACAGATTAATCAAATCGGCTTCACCGGCAAAAAAATCGGGTGTTGTGATAACAATCAGCATATTATGCAACATTCAGGTGGTCGAAACTTGCGTCCCAATCCTTCCAGACGGGTTCGCGACCGAGGGATTTGAGAGAAGCAATGATTTCGGTGGCGGTGCGCTCGTCGTTTACAGTGAATTGGTCAAGAGCCTGAGGATAAGTGTAATAACCGCCAGGATTGGTCTTCGACTGCGCCGACATAGTGGTAACTCCAAGTGTTGCCATGTTGTCGCGGATTTTGGCGGGTTCGCGGGTGGAGTACGAGATGTCAACATCATGGTCAAAAATCCTCATCGCAAACGTGCATTGCGCCAACTGACGGTCTGTCATGATGACATTAGGCTGAAAACCTTCGTTTTCGGCGGGCCTCATACGCGGGAAATTGACGCTGTATTTGGTCTGCCAATAGTGCTTTTCCAAATATCTGAGGTGGTAAGCCATCATCGTTATGTCGGTGCGGAACTCCTTCTCCAACCCAATCAAAACGCCCATGCCAATAGAATGGACATTAGCCTGACCCATGCGGTCAAAACCGTTGACACGCCACTCGTAATTGGATTTCATGCCGCGGGGGTGGTAGAGTTTGTAGTTTTTCTCGTTGTAAGTCTCCTGAAAACAAATCACACCGTTCAGACCATGATGCACAAGCATCGAATAATCTTCGGCACTCAAAGGCATCACCTCGATTTTCAGGTTGCTGAAATACGGTTTGGCAATGTCGAGAGCGCGGGCGATGTAGTTGACATCCGCCTTGGCAGGATTTTCGCCCGTTACAAGCAAAATGTTCTCAAAAGGCGCAATCTTCTTGATGGCCTTGTACTCGTCCTCTATCTGCTGTTCGGTGAGGATTGTGCGCGGCATCTTGTTTTGAATGTGAAATCCGCAATACACGCAAGAGTTTGTGCATGAGTTGGTTATGTACAGCGGGATAAACATCGAGACCGTCTTTCCAAAACGCTCCATGGTGTAGCGGCGCGAGAGTTGCGCCATCTGCTCCAAAAACGGCTCGGCAGCAGGCGAAACCATCGCCATAAAATCCTCTACGTCACAGCGATCCTTCGCCAACGCACGGCGCACGTCGCCCGCAGTCTTGGAATAAATCTTGTCAGTTACCTCGTCCCAAGAAATTTTCTGTATTTCGTCGTAAAACATTTTTATTATAATTACAAATCCAAGAAACTTGTGAGCGGCGAAGAAGCCTCAGCCACTGAATTTTCGGCAACAGCACCAAGACCAGCCTCGTATGCCATGCGGCCGCTTTCGACAGCGTTTTTGAAGGCGACAGCCATCTTTACGGGGTCGCCTGCAACGGCAATCGCGGTATTGACCAGACACGCCGACGCGCCCAATTCCATAGCCCATGCAGCGTGCGACGGTGCGCCGATGCCCGCGTCAACTACCACAGGCACAGTGGCTTGCTCGATGATAATTTTTAGGAAATCGACAGTGCGGAGTCCCCTGTTGGTGCCGATAGGTGCGCCAAGAGGCATCACGGCAGCCGCGCCAACTTCTTCGAGTTGCTTGCAGAGCACGGGATCTGCCTGACAATACGGCAACACCACAAAACCAAGTTTTACCAATTGCTCGGTGGCCTTGAGAGTCTCCACGGTGTCGGGCAGGAGGTAGCGCGGGTCGGGATGGATTTCGAGTTTCAACCAATTGGTGCCGAAAGCCTCACGCGACATCTGCGCCGCAAAAACAGCCTCGTCAGCATTCCTGACGCCCGAAGTGTTGGGCAGCAACTGAATGTTTTTGTCCTTGATGATATGGTTGAGAAGGTCGTCGTTTTTGTCGTCGAGTTCCACGCGCTTCATCGCAACCGTAACCATCTCTGTACCTGACGCTTTAATCGATTCAGCCATCAACTCGTTGGAGTTGAACTTGCCCGTGCCGAGGAAAAGGCGCGACGAAAATTCGCGTCCTCCTATGATTAATTTTTCCATTTATTTATTTCGTTTAAAAGTTTTTTCATTTCGTTGACGGGATTGTCAGCATTGGCAACAATTCCCGAAATAGCGATGCCGTCCATGTTGCAAGGCATGATATCGGCGATGTCGTTGGCGTTGATGCCGCCAATCACCACAATTGGAATGTGCCAGCCGCCATTTTTCATGCCCTCGCCTATCGCCTTAACGCCGTCTAAGCCAAGTATCGGGCTGAGATTTTTTTTGGTGGTTGTAAACCTGAAAGGCCCCAACCCCACATAATCCGCGCCGTTGTCGTAATGTTTTTTTATGGTGGCGAGGTCGTTGGCAGTGCCGCCTATAATCTTCTCATTACCAAGGATTTCGCGGGCTTCGGAGATGGGCATATCGTGCAGACCGAGGTGCACGCCGTCGGCATGGTATTGCTCCACGAGTTCCACATGGTCGTCTATGATAAAAGTAGCGGCGTATTGGTCGCAAAGTTCCCGCACCTTGATTGCAGTGCTTACAATTTGCTCCTGCGACTCGTCCTTCATGCGCAACTGCACCCACCTGCAACCGCCTTCGAGGGCGAGCCTGATGGTGTCGAGGTGCGACAGACTTGCTGTTTTCTGCGACACAAACTGCACCGTGCCGCGTGGCATCACTTGTTTCATCCTCCGCAGACCGCTTTGATTATCAATATATTACAATTTTCAGAGAGGACTGTATCGCTCCAACTGTCCTTCTGCACCATCTTAGAATCCATCGCGACGGCAATTTTGGTATTTTGAAGACCCAACTCAACAACGAGTTCGCCGATATTTTTGGCGGCGGTCTCCTGCGGCTGCGAATTTACGGTAATTTTCATTTGTTATAATGACAATATAAATAATTAACAATCAACAACATAGAGGTAGGCAAGAAAAAAAATCAATCTGAAATCCCTTCTCAGCATTACCTGAACAGGTTCTACGGGTATAATCTCAGCCTTGCCGTTTGTGGTACGGTTGCAGCACCCCTTGTTGTCGGCGGCAAAGTTAATCAAAATATTTGGCAAAATGTAGATTTTTTATGTTAATTTTGCACCGTAAAAAATTTAATCGGAAAACTAATGAAAAAACTCATTATCGTGCCGGCAATCGCCGCGCTCATTCTCTCTTCCTGCAAGAAGGAAGAGATTGTATATGAACAAGTTACCGTTGATACCACCATTGTCAACGTTACAGAATACAATCCCACTTTTGTAATCCAGGACTTGGAGCCAATCACACAGACTGTGATTCCTCCGTATCTGCATCAGGGCGACAAAGTGGCGGTATATGCACCGAGCAACGCCACGAGCGACGAGGACATCCGCGACGGCATCAACACCCTCAAATCGTGGGGCTTGGAAGTAATTGAGGCGGACAACTTGACACTCAGTTACAGCCGATACGCCGGCACGTTGGACGAGAGGGTCAAGGCGTTGCAAAAATTGCTCGACGACGACGAAATCCGCGCAATCTTCATGGCGCGAGGCGGATATGGCGCGGCGCAACTATTGCCCTGCCTCGATTGGCGCAAGATGAAGCAAGCCCCAAAATGGATTGTGGGTTACAGCGACGTCACGGCTCTGCACATCTACGTCAACAATATGGGCATTGCGTCCATTCAAGGCCCGATGATGCGTGGTTTCAACAAGGATGCCACAAGCGTCAACGCATTGAAAGCCATGATATTTGGCGAAAAAGCCGACATCGAAATCCCCTACAACGACGACTGCATCCAAGGCTCAGCCACGGGACGAATCGTGGGCGGCAACCTCTCGCTGATTTACGCGATGAGCGGCACGGCTTTCGACCTTAACACCTCAAATTCAATCCTCTTCATCGAGGACACCGGCGAAGCCAATTATTCTGTGGATCGTATGTTGCTGAGCCTCCAGCAATCGGGCAAGTTGCAGAATGTCAAGGGCATAATAGTTGGCGAATTTAGCGGCGGCAGCCAAGGCAGCGACCTCCCGCTCAACGAAATCATCCGCAAATACGTCGGCAAACTCAACATCCCCGTCGTCTATGGCGTACTATCGGGACACGATACCGTCAACCTTCCCATAATGTTCGGCAGGGAGGCAACAATCACCGTGGACGGCACGACCGCGAAGATAGAATTTGACAAAACGGTGGCGAAATAATTGGAACGCGGACGGCTTCAAAATTCCACACCAAGCCGTATGGTAAACAGGTGCTGATTCTTATTCAGTTCGCCATAGTCTTTGTGTAGATGGCGGTACGTCCAACCCGTGCCGCCAACTATTGCAAAGTCGCCCTCGCCACACGCAAAACGACAGCCCAAAAGAACTTCGCTGAGGTCTGACGCACCATATTCGCCAAAAAATGCACCCGATTTAAGACCGATGTAAGGGGTGTAACGGCTGTGCGCCAGGAAATTGTAGCGCATGTCAAAAAAGACATCCACAAACACACCACCGAAATCGCAGCAATCGTCATCCTCGCAGTCGTCATAATAATGAAAGCCGTCATAATTGGGATTGTCTATAATCCTGTGGCGTTCACCATTTTGGTCGATATAATAATCGTCGTGAAATGAGCCGTCGGTGGCATCATACCAACCGAGAGTGCGGGTTTCGGTGCGGATGAGGCCACGCTCGCCACCAAATTTATGCGAAACGCCCGCACCAACGAATAAATGCGGATTAAACTGATAACCAATTGTCAATGCAGGACCGCCAAGCGCAAAATCCAAATTTGCGTTGCCATCAGCCTCCAAGAAAAGGTTGATTCCCTTATTTTCATACGTGTATTCGCGCTGACAAACACCTGACATTGCGAATGTTAGCAATATTATTGTGAGAAATGCTTTCATGTTTTAGCCCTCCTGATTGTTTAAAATTCGTAACCAACTTTGAATAGGAACGTGCAACTGCCAAGTTCGTCCACGGGGTTCATTTGCAAACCTGCGGCAACATTAACGGCGTGGCGGTAATTGTTCTTGAACCCAAACCGCGAACCAACCGTAAACGACCGATACAAATCGTCGTTCTGATAGGCAACATCCTTGCCCACACGCACTTCAAAAAAAGGCGCGGCATTGGTCTTTTTGAAGAAAATACATTTGAGGATTACATATACGGGCATACAGAAATCGTTGTCAAAATGACGCTCCTTCACGGTCTCGCTGTGCTGAATGATAGAGCCGTCGTCGCCGATGGTAAACCACTTGTTTACAACGTCATACTTTCTGAAAAACAGTCCGTAAGGCTTCACGCCAAAGCCCACCGAAAACTTGTCGGAAACATTGTGAACGGCGTTCAACGAGATGCCGCGAGTCTTGTACTCGGAATTAGGGGCGAGTTCCGCCTCCATGAGCGCAGAAAATTTACGCTTGCGCATCGCGGCACTGTCGCCATCTTGCGCATACGCCCCGATGCTCCAGAGCATCAGGAATATCAAGATTAATTTGTTCATGTTATAATTGTTTTGTTAAACTTCTAACAATATAACACGAACAAGGGACGAAACCCTATGTTTTTTTTCAAATCAATTGCACCCGCACATCGCCGCTATCGACATATACAGTCCCTTAACCAACTGATATACAAAATAGCACGCCACGCCCAGAACAACAATCATTATCGCCGACTTCCATGCACTCCTGCGCACCTCGGCGATTATATCTTGGTCGTCCTCCACGAAACCTACAATGAGCCGGTAATTCTTGGCGTATGAACGGTGAAAAATATCAAGCACATCGCCCAAATACGGCGTAAGACCTATGAAACAATCGAGCATCATATTGTAAAGCAACGCCAAGGTGAGCGGCAGCGACTTTACCTTAAACACAGAAACATACAGAAACGGCAACGTCAACACGCTCGTCAAGAAGTCGCCCACACCAGGAGCCACAAAACCCAATATGGCATCTGCAAAACACTTGTCCATCAAAAACGAAATACCCTTCACTGTCCTGTACGAAAAATCGCCTTCGAGTTTCTCACGGGCGAGTTCCTTCTTCTCGCGGCGTCTTTCCTCCTTAGCCAAAGCCTTAGCCTCCTTAGCCTTTGCAATCTCGGTCTGCAATTCAAAACCGAGTTCCTCACGCGCCCGCTGCCTTCTCTTGCTCTCCATCGCCCAATATTAAATCTGAATAGTCTTTTTGCCATCGAGGAAGTCGTCCCAATCCTGAGCCGACATACCAGTAGTGTAATCGCCGGCGAGTTCTATGAGCGCGGCTTTGAGCGCGTCGTGTTCCTCCGCCGTATTAATTTTGCGGGCGGTCTTCTGGATAAATGCGGCGCGATTGTCGATGGCCTTCATGCGCTCGGCAAACGCCTCCTTGATTTTGGCAAACTCGCGGTCATAGACCTCTTGCGAAAGTTTTTGGCGGAGTTGCAACGCCTTGAGTTGCGTAAGATTGTTGCAAAGGTCGATGCTGTCTTGCAAAACCGCTTCGCCCTGCGTGGCAATATCGGCTATTACCTCCTGCGACGTATTGTCGTTGGTAAGTGTGCGGGCGGTCTTCTCAGTAAAATGCAGATCCTTGGTGATAGAATCCCTGAAATCCGTTACAGCCTTGGTGAGATTTTCGGGCAACTCGACATCGCTCAGGCTATTGACCTTAGCGGCCTGTACAAGATGGTTGTCGAGTTTGCCCTCGGTGATTTTTTTTGCGAGGTGCAAGAGACGTATGATGTCGTCGAGATGCTGAGCCGCCGTGCGCTTGGTTTCGGGCGTGGAATTAACAAGAGCCGCAAGCCTCTTGGTCAAATCCATCTGACGGAGATTGAGTTCGTTGTACCGCAACGTGTCGTCAACGATAGCCTTGGAGCGGCGTTCAATCTCGTCGCCGTCCACGCTAATATCTACGGCGAGGCTCTCGTAACGATCCACAACGGGCTTGCAATTCTTGTCCCAATCGTAAATATCGCGCTCGTATTTGCGCTGCGCCGTGCCAAACGTAAACACATTTGCAATGCCATTCGGCGGTTCCGGCTTGTTAACCTGCGCATCAATGTAGTTTTCCTTGAGGCTGCCAAGAGTCTCCTGGCTACTTTGGATATGGTCTTTGTAATAATTGATGCTGATGTTTGCGTCGTTGATGCGGCGTTCCACCCGATGCATTTCCTTGAGGATTTCGTCGCGCTGCGCTTTGAGCGAGCGGGCTTCGGGGGTGGAATAGATGGTGTTTACGAGAGCGACAAACTCCTTGTCGAACACCTTGTCGGCATGGCGGGCAAAAACCTCAGCCTCTGGTATCATCACATCGTTGAGGGTCTTATAAATCTCCATCAGCCTTACCTCGTCGGTACGTATGGCAGCAACGTCGGAGGCAATAGAGCCACGCAACTCCGCCAAATCGCGATGCAACGCCGTAGCCTTCTGCCCCGTCTTTACATAATGCGAAATCATGTTGATGCCGGCTAACACAAGCCCCACCGACCTGTCCCTCTGAATCCCAAACTGCGACGCCGACCTCGACAACGCTTTTTTGAAACTCTCGGTAACGTCGCCCACCAACGCGCCACACTTGCCGTAGATGCCGTCGTAGGCGAGTTTAACGGTCTGTTGCATGGACTCCACGTCGAGAAACTGCACCGCATCAAAATTAAACAACTCAGGCATTGTGGCCTTAATGCCGTCGCCAAACATGTCCACGAGCGACAGGGCGTATTTCTTATAAGTTTCACAAGTGCTTTGGCGTAGTTCGGAGAAGTCCGACACCAATTCGCGAATCATATTGCGAGCGTCGCCGTATGCGCCCGCCATGTTAGAATATTTGGCAAAAATCTGTTGCGCCTCGTCCTGCACGCGCTTGATGGCCTCCACGCCCGACACAGTATTAATAAGGTTCGACGCGGCATCCACCATGCTGAGGTTAAAACCGTTGGCTACTAAATCTTGCAGTTGCCCTAAGACATCGCCCGACTGCGATAATTTTTTGCTAATAGAACCAAAAACGTTGTCGGTTTCGCCCGCCTCCACCAACGCCGGTATTGTATATTCTTCAACGAGGGTGTAAGAACGGCTGTTGGTAAGGAAACTCTTTGCCACTGCCTCGCTTTTGGTGTCTTGATAACACTGCCAAACCAAACGGCTAATATCGGGCGAATCTCCGTAGATGCCCACTTCTTCGAGTTCGTTCTTCAAGTCCGACGCGATGTCCGCACGTGTAAAAGTAGAGTCGTCCGCAGCCAAATGGTCTGCCAACTCCTTAATTTTGTTTAAGATAACCGTTGTTTCCATAAGCGTTAAACATTTTTTTACGGTGATGGTTTTGACACCCGACAACCGCTGTCGGCTGAGCGTTCAAATTTATGAATTATTTTTCTGAAAAAAACATTAACAGAAAAAAAAATATGTAAAAAAATGTTGCATTTTTTTGGCGGCTTGCACCTATTATAATAACTTTGCAGCATCAACAATATCAGACATTCATAATGAACGAAAACATATTAGGCTTAGAGCCAAGGCTATTGTGGAAGAATTTCCGCGAACTCACCCTCATCCCGCGCCCGTCGAAGCACGAGGAGAGGGTAACTAAGTTTTTGCTCGAATTTGGCAAGCAACACGCCGACGAGGCGTTCCAAGACAAGGCTGGCAACGTGA
>CAMJWL010000097.1 GCA_946409405.1 uncultured Bacteroidales bacterium | reverse complement strand
TGAGACGGTTGAGGTTTTGGAGAGTGTTTTTGATGTCGTCGTAAGACGGCGCGTTCTGCACGCCATACGCCCAAATCTTCACGGGGATTGCATAGCGGGTCTGCGCGGCGGCAATTTGTACCGTCGTTAATGTAAGTATCAGTGCAGCAATGAGATGTTTCATTTGCGTGGAAAATTTAATGAGTTAATTTGCTGCAAATATAGCAAAAATTTTTCTACGCCATCACTTTTTCCACGTTTTTCAATCGTTTTAGGTGCTCCACGATGGCGTTTAGTTGGTTTTCGCCGAGGAGGTTGACGGAGAGGGTGGCGGAGAATTTGCCGCCCGCCTCTTCTGTGATGCTGAATGAGCGAATGTGGACGTGAAAATCGTTGATAATCACGTTGTTGATGGCTGCGCTCATTGATATGTCATATACGCCGGAGATGTGTATCGTGGCGTTCATCAGGTCTTTGGACGCTTCCTTTTTCCAAACTGCGTTCACCACGCGGTAAGGATATTTTTGGAGGATGTTTTTGGCGTTTGGACAGTCGTAGCGGTGGATTTTGGTGCCGCTTGTAGCCGTTACAAACGCAAAAATCCTGTCGCCCGGCAGCGGGTTGCAACACTTGGCAAACGTGTAGTTAATCGTGTCCATGTTGCTGATAGTAAGGTAGTCGGAATCATCGCCGGCTATGGCTTCGCGGTGTTTTTTGTCCTCTTGCGCCGGTACGGGCGGTGCAGCGGGTTCGGTGCTTTCTGCGTTGTACGCCTGTTTGATTTTGCGGAGGTCGAGTTTGCCCTCGCCAAGGCTTTGGTAAAGTTCTATCGGGCTTTCGATGTTATAGGCGCGGAGTAGTGGCTGCACGTTTGTAACATTGAAATCGAGCCCCATTTGCTGAAATTTTTGGCGCACGATGTCGCGTCCAATTTCGGCAAGTCGGTTGTTTTGCGCTTCCACAATGCGGCGGATGCGGGTCTTGGTGCGGGTGTTGTTGGCGATTTTAATCCACTCTGCGGCGGGCTTTTGATTGGCGGCGGTGAGTACGCTCACGGTGTCGCCATTGGACAGTAAGTGCTTGAACGACACAAACTTGCCGTTGACGTGCGCGCCTATGCACTTGCTGCCGACGTCGGAATGAATGGCAAATGCAAAATCGAGCACAGTGTCGCCCTTGTGCATTTTTTTGAGGTCGCCTTTGGGCGTGAAAATGTAGATTTCGTCGCTGTACAGAGCCTTTTTTTCCGCTGACGATTGCTGCGCGGTGTCGGGGTTTTCGATGGCTTCGCGGATTTTTGTGAAAATGTTTGTACCCGCCTTGCCGTCGGTTCCGTTCTTGTATTTCCAATGCGCGGCGAGGCCTTTTTCAGCCACTTCGTCCATACGCTCGGTGCGTATCTGAACCTCTACCCAACGTCCTTGCGGGCCGATGAGCGTGGTGTGCAACGATTCGTAACCGCTTGATTTTGGCACACTTATCCAATCGCGGAGACGGTACGGATTTGGCTTGTATTTTTCTGTGATTATCGAATACACCTTCCAACAGTCGGACTTTTCGTCCTCGGGTTTGGAGTCGATGATGACGCGGATTGCAAATAGGTCGTAGATGCCGTCAACGTCCACGCCCTGTTTTTTCATTTTGGCGTATATCGACGAGATGGATTTTGGACGGCCCTTGATGTGGACTTTGAGGTTGGATTTCTCAAATTTTTTCTTCAACGGCTCGATAAATTCCTCGATGTATCGGTCGCGTTCCGTCTTGGTAATCTGCAACTTATCAGCGATGGAGCGGTAGGTGTCGTACTCAAAAAATTTGAGACAGGTCTCCTCCATTTCAGTTTTTATTTTGTAGAGACCGATGCGGTGCGCAATAGGCCCGTAGAGGTATTGCACAAGGCTTGCAGTGCGGACGCTTTCGGGGTCGTCGAGCGTGGTTATGTGCCTGATTTTTTGGAGGTTGACAGCCAAAAGGATGATTATCGCCCTCACGTCGCCTGAAAGGGTTACGAGGAGTTTTATGTGGTTTTCGGTCTGTTCTTTGAGTTTGTCGATGTTGAAGTCGGGGATTTTCAGCACGCCTTTGAGTATGCCGCCAATTTCGTCGCCAAAAGTATTGGTTTCCAATAAGTTGGTAAGTTTTTCGCGGCTGATGAAGGCATACGCGGCAATGCTTGCCAACGTCGTAGAGTCGGCATTGATTTCGTTTGCGGCGATGTCGAGAAGTTCGTCGGCGTCGCTGCTTTCGATTGGGTTGTTGGCCTCGATTATATTAATGATATTCAGCAAGTTGCTACGCTCCTCATCCTGCAACGTGCCGATGTATGTCTGTATCTTTTCTGCAATCATATTAGTCTGTTTTACTTGATTGCAAATATATTAATTTTTGGCGTGGTTTGCAATAGGTGATTTTACGTAATTTTTCACTTTTTTGTACTTATTTTTTTCTGCATCATTCTCCTCAAAAATTCCACAGCCTCGCTCATTACCCCTACCCTTGCGACCCACAGCGCACCCAAATACACCGCCGCCGTCACGGCAATCTTGACCGCCACCCTCGCCCACTCCCCATCAAGCCAACACGCCGCGAAATATCCCGCCGTTACCGACAATGCAGCGACAATTACAAACGGGAAAACTGCGCGGAAAAACATCCACAGCGACAAGCCGTTGATATGCCTCACAAAATAGTGAACCACCAAAATCGACAAAACATTTGCCGCCGTGCCGGACGCCACCATAGTCAAAATTCCATAGCGGAAAGTCAGGGCGACAACAGCAATCTGCACAGCGCAGCGCGAAATCACACAAAACATCATTTCGCCCGACTTGCCCGCGCTAAGTAGTTGTTTTTGATAGACTTGGCAAATCGGGAAAAACGCGCCCCAAACACACAAAACCATCATAATATCCGCGCTCGGAAGCCATTTGTCACCGATGGTGATGGAGATAAATTCGGGCGCAATCAAGGCAAGACCAATCATACAAGGCATTGATATAAAAGCCGTTACCTCCAACAATTTGCAGAAAACCCTCAGCCTGTCGCCATCGTCCGCCTTCGACATCACCGGCTGCATCACGTTCTCGATGGCGAGCGAAATGGTCTGAGTGCCGGTGTTGGTCCACTTGTAACCGTTGTAATAATATCCGACATCTTTTTTCGTGAAAAAATGTCCCAACAATGTCGTGAAAAAGTTTTCGTTCAATAAGTGGAAAATAGTGGTAATCAATAGTTTGCTACTAAAAGGCAACATCTCTTTGACGGGCTGCAACGAAAACTGAAAATTGGGCTTAAAATCCGAATACCGCCAAAACATCAACGTGGAAACCGTGATATAGACCACATTTTGCGTCGCGATGCCCCAATACGCCATACCGTTGAGAGCCATCACGAGAGCCACTCCCCCACTGACGAGCGTTGCAAGGAGCGTTGCCTTGGACATCTCCTTAACTTTCAGATTTTTAAACAAATAGGCATTGTGCGCCGTTCCCGTTGACGAAATCAAAAAACCAAGAAACAGAAACCTTCCCAACGGCACCAACTCCGGCGTGTGGAAAAAATCGGCTATCAGCGGCACCGAGAGAAACAATATTATGTAAAGTACAACACCAAGTCCAAGGCTCACCCAAAACACAGAATTGTAGTCGGCGTGGGTGATGTTTTTGCGGTTGGTAATGGCGGAGCGGAAGCCGGATTCTTGGATGGCGTTGGCTATGGCGGCAAATATAGCAAGCATCCCCACCATTCCGTAATCGTCCTCCGACAATATCCGGCAAAGGAATATTCCAAAGGCGAGGTTGAGCAACTGTTGCAATCCGTTGCTCACGCCGCCCCAAAACAGCCCCTTCGCCGCCGCCTGTTTCAAATCCTCCGCCATAAACGTGAATTATCGTAACGCCGCCTTGCGGCGGCTCGTTTTTTAAACAAAAAATTGACGTTAATTGACGAAAATTTTCGGTAATTGACGTTCAAAGAAATCCAAAAAGCCGCCGTAAGGCGGCGTAAATTATCGTTTTAGTGTGTGAGGATTTCGACGCCGGTTTCGGTCATCACCAAGGTGTGCTCCCACTGTGCGGAGGGTTTTTCGTCCTCGGTAACCACCGTCCAATTGTTTTCCTCGTCGATGAACACCTGCCACTTGCCCATATTAATCATAGGCTCGATGGTGAACACCATACCCGGCACAAGCAACATTCCCGTGCCTTTCTTGCCAAAATGCTCCACCTCCGGCTCCTCGTGGAATTTGAGACCAACGCCGTGTCCGCAGAGGTCGCGCACCACGGTGTAACCGTTTTTGTGGGCGTGCTCCTGGATGGCGTTGCCAATGTCGCCCACAAAACAATAAGGCTTGCAGGCGGCGATGCCCACTTCGAGGCACTCCTTGGCTACGCGCACAAGGCGTTCCTTGGCGGGAGTAGTCTTGCCGATGATGTACATACGCGAAGCGTCGGCGTAATAGCCGTCGAGAATGGTGGTGACATCAACATTTACGATGTCGCCCTCTTCGAGCACCACGTCGTCGCTCGGAATGCCGTGGCAAACCTCCTCGTTGATGGAGACGCAGCAACTCTTAGGAAAACCCTCAAAACCAAGCGTTGCGGGCGTTGCGCCGTGCGAAATAGTGTATTCGTGTACGAGTTTGTCGATTTCGTTGGTGGTCATACCGGCGTGGATGTTTTCAGCCACGAGGTCGAGGAGCGCGGTATTGATGACGCCGCTCCTGCGCACACCTTCTATCTGCCCTGGCGTGAGTATCAGACCGCGCCTCGGCACGAGTTTGCCCTTGTCCTGCCAATAGAGAATCTTCTTGTCCATCTCCGTAAGCGGCTGACCCTTGGGCACAAACCAATTTCCTTTCTTTTTAAAAAGACCCATTTTTATATGTTATCGAATATTGTATTTCTTATTGTTGTTTCAGCAATCTTTGCCGCTCCCGATATTGTCGTTTTTTTGTTGTACATTGGCACAAAATTAGAAAATATTTACAAAACACGCAAAAAATTTTTTCAAATCTTGTTGCCCACTAACAAATTATTATTATTTTTGCAAGTTGGCAAGCACTAAAAAAATGAAGACGCACCTGCATATATGGCTGTTGGCGATAGTCTTGACGATTGGACTGGCAATATCCAACCGTCCAAAGGCTTATGCGCAGCAACGGTCGATAGACGAGAAGGACTACATACTCCTCCTCACGTCTTACGCGCACGATTCAAAACAGGTGGTGGAATTCATGCAGGAGTTCGACGACGCCAACAAAGACTTCCCCCTCGAAGTCAAGATAGAAAGCCTGGGCATCATCAGCCTCGACAACTGCAACGAATGGCACGACGACATGGTGGCAATCATCCGCCGTCAAAACACCAAATATCTCAAAGGCATCATCATCATCGGACAGGAAGCATGGGCTACATACATCAGCCTTGGTAAACTGCGCCCAGACGTACCGTATTTTGTAACGAGAATAAGCAAGGCGGGAATCGTCTTGCCACGCGAAATCAGCAACACCGAGACTTGGGAGCCTATGAGCGTCAGCAACCAATACCTTATAAAAGAGATAGGCTATGGCGGCGCGTTTTTCCAAGACTACGACGTGCCCGCCAACGTAAACCTCATCAAAACCCTATATCCACAGATTAAAAACATCGCGCTCCTCACCGACAACACATTTGGCGGGCTTCTGATACACGCCAACTTCCGCAAAGTGATGCACGAACAATTTGGCGACCTCGACATCACACTCCTCGACGGACGCCAAATGTCCATCAGGGAAATACAGGAGGAAATATCCCAACTGCCGCCAAACACCGCGCTGTTGCTTGGAACTTGGCGCGTGGACAACAGGGGTACATTCTTTACGGGGAAACTCCTGGAGGAACTCGTAGTGTCGCGCCCCAACTTGCCGATATTCTCGCTCACGGGCATCGGACTCCGCGACATTGCAATCGCAGGAATCACCCCAAACTACAACATGCCGCTCAACGACTTCCTCGAAATAGTGTTCAGCACCATCGACGAAGGCCGCAGGTTCACATTCTTCATGGACATCCCAAACGAACTCAACGTAAACATGGGCAACTTCCGCAAAATGAACCTCAGCACTAATGCTCTGCCCACAAAATACAAAATAGTGGATACCGAAAGCGAAAAAATGCGCCAATACAAGCGTTACCTGTGGATAGTAGGCATAGCATCCACGGCAATCCTCATGATGCTGATATATGCAGTGGGGATGACCCTCAAAACACGCAGCCAAAACGAACAACTCAACCGCCAGGCCGAGGAACTCACCAAAGCCAAAGAACAGGCGGAAGTGTCCGACAAACTCAAAAGCGCGTTCCTCGCCAACATCAGCCACCAAATACGCACCCCGCTCAACGCCATCACGGGCTTCACATCGCTCATCAACCAATCGCAGTCTATCGACGACATAAAAGAATACCTCAAATACCTCTCCGACAGCACCGACAAACTACTCAGGCTCTTGACGCTCATAGTAGATTTTGCAAAAGTGGATTCGGGCATCATAGAATTCAACATGACGGACATAGAAGTTGCCGACATATTTGAAAAAATACGGCGACACTACGCGCCGCACATACCCGACGGAATAAGGTTCGAATGTCACGAGCCATACAAGTGCCGAATAAAATACGACGCCGAAAAGTTGGAGCAAATAGTCTCAATCCTACTCGACAACGCAATCAAATTTACACGCAGCGGCCTGATAACAATAGGATATTTTGCAACGCCAACAAGCATCAAACTATACGTAACCGACACAGGAATCGGCATACAGCAAGCCAACCAGTCCAAGATATTCGACAAGTTTGAGAAACTTGACAGTTTTTCGGAAGGCACGGGCATAGGCCTCGCGCTCGTAAAGATTCTCGTTGACAAGTCTGGCGGCAACATCAATATAGTATCGCGACCCGATGCGGGCAGCCGTTTCATCGTGGAGATACCATGCGACGCAATAACAGACACCACCGAAGACATATCGCAATACGACCGCACAGCCGAACTCATGGACGTCGAAACCCTCATCGTGGACAAGCAACTCGAAAAAACACTGAAAATCCTCGTTGCCGAAGACGACACCACCAACTTCACACTCCTGAAATCGATACTCAAAAACCACAACCTAACCCACGTACCCAACGGCCTCGAAGCCGTCAAGGCACTCAAAAACGACTGGTTTGACATCGTGCTAATGGACATCAGGATGCCGGAGATGGACGGAATCTCCGCCACCACCGAAATCCGAAAATTTGACCTCGCCACGCCAATAATAGCCGTAACAGCCTTCACGCCAGACGAATACACACCGCAGGCGGAAAAAGCCGGGTGCGACTTCCTCATCGAAAAACCCTTCTCGCGCAGCAAACTATACTCCGCGATACTCGGGCTGATGAACCGTCAATAAAGCAATAGACATTATAAAAACAACATAAAGACAACTAAACAATGAAAACCAACACTGACTACACACAGATAGCCACGCTAATCAGCAAGGCTAAGTACCCGATAGCCTTCACGGGCGCGGGCATCAGCGTAGAGAGCGGCATACCGCCGTTCAGGGGCAAAGGCGGACTTTGGAACAAGTACGACCCCAACTTCCTCACGCTCAGTACATTCCACCGCCAGCCCGAAAAATCGTGGGCCATCATCAAGGAGATATTCTACGACCACTGGGGCGAAGCCGACCCCAACCCCGCCCACCAAGCCCTCGCCACGCTCGAAAGGCTCGGCATGATGAAGGCGATAATCACCATGAACATCGACAACCTCCACCAGAAAGCGGGCAGCACACACGTAATAGAATACCACGGCACCATAGGCCGCATGATATGCGAAAAATGCCACCGCACCTACCCCACCGAGACCATAAGCCTCGACCAAATACCGCCGAGATGCACGTGCGGCGCGGTGCTAAAGCCCGACTTCATCTTCTTTGAAGAAGGCATCCCCCCGCAAGCGTACCAAGAATCCATAGACCTCGCCCAGAAGACCGACCTCGTGCTTGTAGTAGGCACCACGGGCGAAGTGATGCCGGCGTGCCAAATCCCGCTACTCGCCAAACGGTGCGGCGCCACAATCATCGAAATCAACCCGTCGGAATCAAACTACACATACAGCACCACCGACATCTACGTACCCCAAAAAGCGGGCATCGCCCTCGCCGAAATAGCAAAGGAGGCCCAACTTATAAGTAAATGAAAACAACACTGACCCTCGCTGTGGCTCTCATGCTAATGGCAGCCACAGCCTCCACGGCGCAGACAGGCCAAAACGAATTTATCGACAAGATAATAGCGGTAGGCCGACTAATACACGAAAACTACGCCGACACCATCGACCGCAACCGCCTCGTGGAAATCACGATACGCTCCGTCTTTGGATACCTCGACCCGCACACTCAGTACAAGACGCCCCAAGAAGCGGCGGAAGACGAGAAAAACTTTGGCGCAGACCGCACCGGCATCGGGGCGGCCGCCACAAGGCTGCACGACACCCTCACCATAGTATCGGTGGAGGCGCACACACCTGCATACAAGGCGGGACTCCGCGCAGGAATGCAGATAGACAGCATCAACGGCGAGCCGGTAACAAACCGCGTGCTTTCCGACGAACAGATGGTAAAAATCATCAATTCGCGCGAAGACTCCATCTCCCTGTCGCTCATACGCGGCAAAGGACGAAAAAAAATCGTGATACCACGCTACTCAATACGCAACGCGAGCATCGAGTCGTACTACTCGCCCAACGACAGCACTACGTACATCAAGATTTTCAAATTCACCAAATACACCGGCGAAGATTTTGAAAAAGTACTCAAAGAGTTTGGGCGCAAGGAACTCCGCAACGTCATCATCGACCTGCGCGACAATCCAGGCGGGGTCCTCCAAGTATGCTCGCCAATCTGCAAC
This sequence comes from uncultured Bacteroidales bacterium, assembly GCA_946409405.1. Lineage (GTDB taxonomy): Bacteria > Bacteroidota > Bacteroidia > Bacteroidales > UBA3824 > UBA3824. The sequence continues at coordinate 3,189 of CAMJWL010000097.1, read as the reverse complement.
CAAATAGTACCAGCCAACATGGTGCTGTACACCGCCTGCACCTCGCACGAAGAGCCGAAGCCCGAATTTTCCAACAAGAACGGACACCTGAAAAACAGCCGCATCTACATCCTCATCAACGAAAACAGCGCGTCGGCAAGCGAAGTGATAGCGAGTTGCATACAGGACAACGACCGGGGCATAATCATCGGGCGGAGGAGTTTTGGCAAAGCGTTGACGCAGCAAGTGTCCATTCTGCCAGACGGCTCCAAAGTGCTTATCTCCAACGGCAGAATATACTCGCCGTCGGGTCGCTGCATACAGAAAGACTACATAAGGGGCAATTTCAACGAGTACAACAACGAACTAAACCTGCGAAAACAACGCCGCGAAAACGTATGCCGCGACAGCATCTGCACCGCCGGCAAGCCGCAGAAAAGAACCGTGATGAAACACCGCACCGTACACGGCAACATGGGCGTGATACCCGATTGTTTTGTGCCGGAAGACTCCACCAACGTCATACCAGTAACGGCCGACAAACACAGCCTCTACGACGACATGAAGTTTTTTGCAATAATATTTGTAGATGACCACCGCCAACGCCTCCGCGCAACATACGGCAGTTTCAAAAACTTCTGCAAAACATTCTTCGTATCAGACAGGATGGTAGCCGACTTCTACAACTACCGCAAAAACAAATCCTACTCGCTGCGCAACACATTGGAGGCGCAGATGACATCCACACAAGAAACCATCATCCACAAGCACATCAAGGCATTCGTAGCCAAGGCGATGTACGGCGACAACGAGTTTCGCGAACTCATCAACGAGACCGACAGCGACTTCCAGGCGGCGATGCGACTTATTGCCGACCCAAACGCTTACTGGAACTACCTTAAATAGCCGCCGCAACAATCACCGCTCCCCCACCCTATCATCACAACACAAAAAATCCCGTCCGCAAGGCAAACATCAATGCCCCACAGACGGGATTTTTTGTTAATTGTACAAATTGTCAATTGTCAACTGTCAATGGTTAATACCTACTGTCGTAGTCGTCGTAATATCCGCCTTCGTTCTCGATGTAGGTATCAAGGTCGTCGTCAAAGTCGTCGGATATGGTGGTGTAGTTGTCAAAATCCTTGAACTCGTCGTTGTAGAAATCGCTGTCGTCGATTTCCTCGTCGTAGATGTCTTCGTCCTCGTCCTTGCGGCGTCTGCGCGAACCAGGCTCGTCGTCGTCGTCAAAATCGTCGTCAAAATCATCGTCGTCGTCGAAATCGTCCTTGAACTCGTCGGCAAAATCATCCAAATCGAGATCCGAGAGATCCACGCCTTCTATCTCGTCGTCAAACTGATCGAGAAGATTGCTGTCCACAACGTCGTCGTCATCGTCGTCGTCAAAACCGCCCTTCCTTTTGCCTCTGCCTTTGCGGAAACCGTCGTCGTCCAAATCGTCGTCAATCTCCATATCGTCGTCATCGAGAGACTTTTTGCGGCGGGGAGAGGCGTTGCGACTCATACCCGCACAATGAGAATCAACAATTGCATGGCGTGTGCCAAATGCATTGCAGTTACTTTCAAATTTCATTTTGGGTTATTACTATGTTTTTTCTAACAAATAAATCAATTATTAGTAATTGTATCTGGTCAGGGGCATTGCGCCCTCAAGCCGTCTAATTGGAGTTGGAGAATCCTACGAGGATGCCCAGACATCCTTCGAGTTTGAGACCGCCGCCACCATCAAAAGGCACAATCTTTACCTTGATGAGCAACTCCATCGTGTGGTCGGGCGTAAACTCGAAGAAATTAAGCCCGTTAAGCGGAAGCGTAGTGCCGTCGGAGGTGGTAACTATCTGATCCTCGGTGTTTTTGCCGAAGTTTTTGAACAGCACATCACGCACCACGCGCTTATTGCTGCCGTCCTTCTTCTCCACCTCGGAAATCGTAATCTCCTTGAAGAACATGTCCATTCCGCACACGTCTATCTTGTAGTTGAGACCCGACATGAACGTCCTGTAAAACTCCACGGAGGACCCTTCTGTAACGATTGGGCTTTCAAAATTGCCGTCGAGCACATACGGGTCGAGTTCCGCTTCCGCAAGCGACTCTATGTATTCTCGGCATTGGGCTTTGACACCTGCAATGCCCGTCAGACAAAAGGCCAAAATTAATAATAATGTCTTCCTCATATCTAATTGTTGCTATATGTTATATTTCTCTATAATTACTCCGCTAAAACAACTGTGTGAACTCGGCGCGCACAGCCTGTACATCGTCGCAGATGCTCTTGAAGACCGCCTTGTCAACATTGGCATGCTCGCTCGTGAACACAAACGAACCTCCGAGGCTTTTCTTCAATGCGTCGTAGTCTTTGCCGATGATGCCAATCTTCTCCCTTATGTATGCCACGTCCTCATGGTCGGGAACGGACGACAACATGCCCAGCAAGTCGTCGAACACCAGACCTTGCTCCACTATGCAGCGTGTAAGCGAAGGATACTTGTCCACATCGCCCGCCGACAATTTGGTGGCGATGTACATGCTCTCCACCCACATGCCCGCTACAATCATTATGGCGGTGGGGCGGCGGCTGTTTTCCTTTAACAACGCATCAGAATGGAAAAAAGTCTGAGCCACAATCTTTTTTAACTTTTCTTTGTCGTGGATGTTGTCTTCCATCTCGCGGAGTTTCTTGATGCTCGTGGTGTCGCTCACGTCGAGGCTCGACGACAACTCCTTGATGCAGTCCAAGTATTTGAGAGCCACCTGCTGCTGGTTGAAGAGTATCGAATAGCTGAGGTCTGAGCCGTAGATGCCAAGGTTGATGGCGGCAGCCTTGGTGGTGGAGTACCTTACGCCAAGTTCCGTCTTGTGGAGGATGTCTGGCGCGTAGTCAACGCCCGAATTTTCCACTATGTATGCCACCTCCATTGGCGAGGGCAGCGAATAATAGACCATCGTGCCTTGATACGCATCGGCCTTCACCTTCGCGCTGTCGCGAAGGGCTTGCTTGCTCTGCTGCGATGGCTGAGGCGCACCACCGCACCCCATTATCAGCACCGACAGCACTAACAGCAACGAATATGCTTGCTTAATCGTTTTCATTGTTTTGATTTTCAGATGATTTGCGTCTTATTGGGCAACGGACAATGCCCGCGCCTTTTCATGCCGCAAATATATAACTAATTGTTGCTATTATGAAAC
>CAMJWL010000096.1 GCA_946409405.1 uncultured Bacteroidales bacterium | reverse complement strand
AGATAACCATTATACCACACAAACTATCAAAGTTATGCGGTTTGTTGCTGTTTTTTGAAATCAACACAATGATATAATAGGTTCAATTAGAATTACGATAACCAATATGATTAATTATTTTCTTTATTATTGTATGTAATTTAAACAGAGCTTTATATAATACGATTTCTTATGTTATTAGTTTCCATACAAATTTTACCTCGACCCCGAAAACGAAGACCTGAATGGGTCTATGCTTTTGCCGATGAGGTCTTAATTTTACCTCGACCCCGAAAACGAAGACCTCATCGGCAAAAGCATAGACCCATTCTGCTACGACGGCGTTTTCACAAGGCTCTATGCCAAACATTACGACGTGGTAATACGCGACGCATACAATTGCCAGATCAAAACCTCGTTTGACATCTCGGAACCAGCCCTCTTTGCCTTTACAAGCATAGACACCACCCATGTAACCACCTGCAACGGCGACGCCACCGGCAAACTCAAAGCCAACATCACGGGCGGCATCAAACCCGTAGTATTCACCTGCACAAGCGCAAAGGGCTACAACCAGACCAACAACAGCGGCTCTTTCTCCAACATGACAGCCACCCAATACGAACTCACCGCCGAGGACGCCCACGGCTGTCTCCTCCAAGAATATCTGTACATCGACCAGCCAACGCCCGTCAACATCACAAGGACAAGTTACATAGACATCCAATGCCCCGACGGCAACAACGGCGAAATCCGTGTGGAAGGCGACGGCGGCATCGGCGACCTCACCGTGTCGATAGACGGCGGCAAGACATTCCCCTACACCCCCGGCAACATCACCGGTCTCAAAGGCGGCGACTACCACATCATCATAAGAGACTCGCACAATTGCCCCTCCAAAAACACCAAGACCATCCGCCTTACCAACCCTGAAAAACTCCAAGTAGTGGCGCAGGGACGCGACGTGGCTTGCCATCAGGGCAACACCGGCAGTATATCCGCACAGGCCTTTGGCGGCACCAAGCCATACGCCTACTCCATCGACCAAAGGACATGGCACGACAACAAGACCTCCTTCACAGACCTCACCGACACCACATACACCGTGTACGTCAAAGACTTGCATGGCTGCATCATGCACAGCAACCCTGTGGTAATCAACCGTCCGCCCAACAAGGCTGGATTCTCGCTCGACACATACGCCGGCTGCACTCCCCTCACCTTCACCATAACGCAAGACTCCGCCGGCCTCGCCAACTACAGCATCTCCAACGGCGACGCAATATACGACCGCAAAGGCCCTACTACGCACACCATTGAAAACAGATCATACAACGTACAAAAATACGAAATAGTAGCCAAGTTTCTGCCAGACAACGGAGTAGGATGCTTAGACACCGCCGTACAATACGTTACCGTATGGCCCAAGCCGAGGGTGGACTTCCGCCTTGTGGACACCGCCGTTACATGGCCCAACAACATCGCCTACATCACAAACCGAAGCAAAGAAATCACATCATCGTACTGGGACTTCGGCGACGGCACCACGTCGGAAGAATTCGACATCAGGTCGCACACATACGAGACGTGCGGATATTACAACATTGTACTCATCGAGAGCGACGGACGGTGCATCGACACGCTCGAACAAGCCTTCAAGATAGAAGGCCGCGAGATTATACCGTCGTTCAACACCAGCGAAAACAACGGCTGTGAGCCGCTCAACCTCGCCTTTACAAACGCATCCGAAAACGCCGACTCCCTCGTATGGGACTTTGGCGACGGCACCAGACTCGTATCAGGCACACAGAGGGTATGGCACACATACACCGCACCCGGCGACTACACAGCCACCCTCACCCTCTACGGCGACTGCGGTGCAAGCACCACAACAACCAAAAACATCACCGTATTCCCCAAGCCAACAGCCGTATTCAGCCAAAACCTCGACACTATTTACAAAGACCAGATACTCCGAGTGGACTGCGAATCCGCCCTCACCGACAAGTATATCTGGGACTTCGGCGACGGCACCATCATACAAGGCCGCGCCACAGAAGACCACGCATACAAGTTTAACGGCACATTCGACATCAGCCTTGTGGTTGTTACCGGCAATTCGTGCAGCGACACCGCCAGAGTGAAAAACGCCGTCGTAGTGGCGACATCGCCGGTAGTGGTATTCCCCAACGCCTTCTCGCCAAACGGCGACGGGGTCAACGACCGATTCCTGCCAATACACGGATACCTCACCACATACGAGATAATAATAATGAACCGCAGCGGTCAAGTAGTATATCGCAGCAAAAACATAGACGAAGGATGGGACGGCACACGCAACGGCTCGCCCTGTCTGCCAGGCATGTACGTATATAAAGTGAAGACCACGCTACGCGACGCCACCATACATTACCAATACGGACACGTGATGCTGCTGCACTAAAAATGGACAATGTAAAATTTTTTCAAAAAAAAAATTTGCAGACATCTATTATATTACTATCTTTGCGGAATAATCACTTAAACTAAACAGACAAATGATGAAACGTCATGTGAAGATAATATTGTCGCTTGCAATGGGTGTTGCCATGATGGCATCATGTTCCCAGGTCAACGACAACAGCACCAAAACCAAGAACGACTCCATGTCGCAAGTGCAGAAACAGGCTTTCAACCAGGCCAAGGCAGTATTCTACGCGCTTCCATCGCCCGTGGAGACCGCAACCATGCTCGAACACCTCGGCGTCAAATTTACCGACAAGTTCCTGCACACCACCGCCGACGTAGAGAAGTATAACACTACATCGTCAGAAGCACTCAACCTCGGCATCTACACCGCCGACCTGAGTTTCTGCGCATTGTACGAGCAAAACCAGGCAGTAATCGACTACCTCGCCACGGTAAAGAAACTGTCGGAAAGGCTCGGCATATCCGGCTTCTTCAACGACAGCACTATCCAGATGTTCCAGAGCAACATCAACAACAAAAACAAAATCATCAACACAATCTCCGAATCGTACACACAGTCAACCAACTTCCTCGACGAGCAGGAGCGCACCGAAATAGCATCCACCGTAATCGTAGGCGGATGGATAGAGACTATCCACCTCACGCTCAACATGCTCAAAGATGTGGATCTCAAGAAAAACAAAGCCGACGTCAACGACATCATGCTCAACCAGCAGTTTACTCTCGAAGACCTCATCGGCATGCTCGAACTCTTCAAAGACGACAAGTACATATCGCAACTGGAAGAAAAACTCAAAACTCTCAAGACCTCCTTCGACAAAATCCACGGCGAAACCACCATCGGCCAGATAGAAACACTCGAAAAAAGCGTCATGGAAATACGCAACGACTTCATCAAATAAAAAATACCTCGATCCAATGAAATACATATACTCCATAATAGCGGTATTGGCAATATGCCTTATCACCCTCCCCTCGAAGACGCAGGCTCAGTGCAAGCAGTTTTCGGAGACGGAAGTGATGCCACTGCTCGGCGAATACATCATCAGCGGCCGCTACAACACGTTAAGGCTCAGGGAGGGCGAAGAAATACTCATCTTCAAAACCCTCAGCAAAGGCATCAACTACCGCATCGTAGTAAAATGCGAGGACTCCCTCGCCACTAACCTCCACTATGTAATCAAAGACTGGGAGGACGCTACCCTATACGACAACGCAGAACACAGCAACTCCTATAAATGGGACTACTCAAGCGACAAGACGCAGCGCATCAAGATTAACGTGTATGTGCCAAAGTCGTCGGCAGACGGCGAGCCGCTCAAAGAAGGCTGCGTTACAGTACTCACTGGTATCAAACCAGATATGTAAACCTCCTCAAATACAACGCAACCAAAACAAGCCACAACTCAAACAGGTATCAAAACCAATGGAGTTGTGGCTTGTTTTTTATTTCAAAAACCTAATTTATTATGAAAAGATATATAACTTGCTTATTATCAACGTTTTTTGTGCTTACTGCATACGCACAGAAAAAAGCAGAGTTCTATGCCGTATATGACGGCGAAAATACCATCACCGCATATTACGACGGCAACGCGCCAGCAGACTCGTACCATTTTACAGACAACAACACATTCCCATTGTCAAACATCGAGAAAATCGTTTTTGATCCATCAATCAAGAATTACCGCCCCACCAACTGCCAAAACTGGTTTGCCGACTGCGAAAACCTCAAAGAAATCACCGGATTGGAATACCTCAACACTCAAGACGTTACCGATATGAGCGGAATGTTTTACAGGTGCATTTCGCTCACCTATATCGACCTCAGCCACTTCAATACCGCCAAAGTAACCGACATGAACGGGATGTTTGCCCACTGCTGGGAACTCCAGAAGATAGACCTCCATAGTTTCAACACCGCCAGCGTTACAAACATGAGCGAGATGTTTTCCAATTGTTACAAACTCGAAAACATCGCCGTAAGCCACTTCAATACCGCCAGCGTTACCAAGATGGACGGCATGTTTACCGACTGCATGGCGTTGCTCTCCGTAGATTGCAGCGGCTTCGACACCCGCAACGTCATCAATATGAGCGAAATGTTTTCGGGCTGCTATAACCTCAAAAACATAGACCTTAGCAGTTTCCACACCGAACAAGTAGCCGACATGTCGGGCATGTTCAGGGGTTGCAGATCTGTAAAGACCATAGACCTGGGCAATTTTAAGACCGACCACACCACCAACCTCGGCAATATGTTTTCGTCGTGCATAATGCTGAGGACGATATACGTGGGCAACAACTGGAACACCGCCGCCGACCAGTCGACCGAGCCGATGTTTTCGTTTTGCAGGACAATATGCGGCGGCACCGGCACACGCTACAACAAGGTACACGCCGACCGAAGCATGGCGACCATAGACGGCGGCTACTTCACGCGCAAAGGCGACCTGCCTTACCTCCCCAAAGCCTACGCCATTGTAAAAGACTCCGTGATGACCCTTTATTACGGCGACAGCAAACCTTCCGGAGAGGACATCCTCTTTATCGGCAATTACGAAGACAACACCAAGAAAATCAAGGAGATAGTATTTGACCGCTCGTTCCGCAACTACAAGCCCGAATCGTGCGCCAACTGGTTTCAAGGCCTCACCGAACTACAAACAATCACCGGTATGCGCGAATACCTCAACACCGAAAACGTGGCGGATATGAGCAACATGTTCAAATACTGCGGATTTAAGACCATAGACATCAGCGGCTTCAACACCTGGAAAACCACCGACATGACAGGCATGTTTTCGGGCTGCAACAAACTCGAAACCATTTTTGCGGGCTACGCATGGAAGACCAGCGGCGTTGCCAAATCGGAAGGCATGTTTGCAGGCTGCACCAAACTCTACGGCGCAAAAGGCACAGGCTACAACGCCACGCAGACCGATGCTCTACTGGCACACTTCGACGAAGGCGAGGGCAATCCTGGCTACTTCACACAAAAATGGCAGCGTCCCTTTGTACCCGAAGTCAAAATTTCAGAAAAAGACGAACCATACGTTACCATCCAAGACAACGTGGCTACATTCCACTATGGCAGAAAACAACTCGACAAGCATTATTACACCATCACAAATTTCCCTCACCAATACATCAGCAAGGCGGTTTTTGACGAGACATTCCGTTTTTACTGCCCCAAAAACTGCGACCAGTGGTTTGCCAACTGCAACAACCTGACGGAAATAGTTGACATGGAAAAATACCTCGACACCGACAGCGTAAAATCCATGAGCCAGATGTTTCGCAACTGCTACCAACTCACCTCGATAAACCTCAGCGGGTTCAACACCGCCAACGTAGAAAAAATGGATCGAATGTTTGAAGGTTGCCACAGCCTGCAATATCTTGATTTAAAGAAGTTTAACACCCAAAAAGTAGTTGACCTCGAAAAAATGTTTGCCAAATGCTGGAGCCTTCGAAACATAGACCTCAGCAGTTTTGACACGCGCAACGTTACCAACATGGGAGGGCTTTTTGACGATTGCTACAACCTCGAAAAACTCGACCTCAGCGGCTTCAAGACCGCCAACGTAACCAAAACGACCGCCATGTTCAAGTGTTGCTACAAACTCACGACACTCGACCTGAGCAGTTTTCAGACAGGCAAGGTGGAAAACATGGGCGATATGTTCTGCTATTGCAACGGGTTGAAAACCATATACATAGGCAGCGGATGGACTACGCGCTCCATACCCGACAAAGACCCCGCCCCCAAGCAATCGGAAACCGGCGGAAACGGCACTACCAACATGTTTACCGGCTGCACCGCCCTCGTAGGCGAAAAAGGAACGCCCTACTGCTACGCCTACAACGGCAAAGACCTCGCCCAGATAGACGGCGGCAAGGGCGCACCCGGCTACTTCACCACCAAGGGCGCACCCCAATGGAACAAGACAGCATACGCCGTATTGCGCAACGGCGTGCTTACCTTCTATTACAAAAACAACGCCCCAAAAGGCGCGTACATCATCCACGGCGGCAAATCTACACAGGAATGGAGCCACGCCGCCACTACTATCAGGAAGGTGGTGTTTGACATTTCGTTCCGCAATTATACGCCTTACAACTGCTACGAATGGTTTGCGCAATGCGGCATCCTCACCGAAATCACAGGCATCAAGGAAAACTTCAACACCGAAAATGTAGTAAATATGGCGGCGATGTTTTCGGGATGTTGCAGGCTTACAAACATAGATTTGAGCGGTTTTAAGACAGGCAACGTTACCACGATGCGGGGCATGTTTGCAGGCTGCGCATCGCTCACGAGCATAGATTTGAGACATCTCGACACGCGCAACGTTACCAACACCGCGCTCATGTTCGACGGCTGCAAAAATCTGCAAAGCATCAATTTTGAGGGTTTTGACACCCAAAACGTCCGAAACATGAGCAACATGTTCTACGGCTGCAAAAGCCTTGCTACCGTGGACGTGAGCGGGTTCAACACTTCCAACTGCGAAAATATGTCGTACATGTTTGCCGAAAGCGGAATAGCGCAGGTGGATTTGAGCGGTTTTACCACCGAAAGCATCGCGCACCTCACAGGCAACCACGGCTTCGGGAGGTTGACGGGCATGTTTGAAGGCTGCGCCAACTTGAAGGCATTGGACATCAGCAGTTTTAAGGGCGCGACATATTCGCCGGGAATGTTTTTTGGATGCAGCGGCCTGAGAAAATTAAAACTCTTCACGCCCAAAAACTCCGAATTTGGCGACTACACCGACACTGGCTACGACCTTTCGGGTCTATTTGCAGGGTGCAGCAGTCTGAGGGAACTGGATCTGAGCAGTTTCAAAAAACCCGACGCACCCCGCAGCATGAAATACATGTTTGCCAACTGCACCCAACTAAAAACTATCTATGCCTCAGCAGATTGGGACTTCCAATACGTCTTTACGATAGACCACGACGATGCCAACAGCATAGACGACAAAACCGTAGAATACCAGCACAATTTCACCGGCCTGTTCCAAAACTGCCCACGCCTCATCGGCGGCAAAGGCACCAAATGGACTGCCGACAATCAATCAAACGAAATGTACCTCACCATCGACGACGGCATGGCAAATCCAGGGTATTTTACCAAAAAACAATAACCGACGGGCATAGATGCTACTCGCTATTTGGGATACTCGATCCTTGCATGGTAGATGTTTTTCAACTTCTCTTTGAGCAAGGATTTCACAGTGTCTATGTCCTTGAAAGTCAAGTTGGTGGTGTCAAACTGCTTGTTTGAAATCTGAGCATTGACGATGTTTTCCACAAGGTTGGATATGGATTCGGTGTCGTATTTTTTGAGACTGCGGGATGCAGCCTCTATGGAGTCGGACATCATTACTACAGCCATCTCCTTGTTGATGGGGCGCGGGCCAGGATATGTAAACAGTTTGTCGCAATCCTCGTCGGGATGCTCCTTCTTGTACATCGCATAGAAATATCCCGCCTTAGAGGTGCCGTGGTGAGTCTTGATAAAATCAATCACCTGCATAGGAAGATTGTATTCCTTGGCAATGGCAACGCCCTTAATTACGTGGTTGATAATGATTTCCGCGCTCTTTACGTAGTCAAGTTGGTCGTGCGGATTGATGCCCGACACCTGGTTTTCGGTGAAGTACATGGGCGCGGCGAGTTTGCCGATGTCGTGGTACAACGCGCCGGTACGCGCAAGGTGCGGGTTGCCGCCAATCTTAAAAATAGCAGCCTCCGCCAGATTGGCGACCTGCATACAATGTTGGAACGTGCCAGGAGCCTCCTCGGCAAGCCGACGCAAGAGGGGACGGTTGCTGTCGGCGAGTTCGAGCAAGGTAACGTCGCTCAACAGACCAAACATTTTCTCAAATATGTATATCAACGGGTAAGCCATCAAGAGCATCACACAGTTGACACCGAGAACGATAAGGGTTTTCCAATTGATTTCGCTCGGCAGACCGGTGTACATCAACTCAAAACTTACGTAAATGATGGCGTACATTGCAAAACAAATCACCGACGTAAGGAACGCCTGGCTGCGGCGGTTGAGTTTTTCGTAACTCATCAGCAAAATATATCCGGGGATAAACTGCATCGTGAAGTATTCAAAGGAGTTTGGCATCAGAAAACTTACCGCCACGCTCGCTACAATATGCAGAAACATGCCCGTCCTCGTGTCGAAGAATGTCTTTATAATGATAGCCAGCAACAAGAACGGCAGCAGCCAAATGCTCATCAGGTTGTAACGGATTACAAGGCTCGTCATCACTATCGTAAAAGTAATGATAGAAAGTATCAGCGCGGAGTATTTGGTCTGATAAAAAATCTCCCGCCTAAATGTGCGCAAGAATATGAAAATCAGCGCAAAAAGCATCACGTACAATATCGACTGACCAAGAAATACGTAACTGTACCCCGATGAATTGTGCTGCTCGTAATCGCGGCGCAACGATTCCAAGATGCTAAACTCCTCTTCGCCTACCACCTCGCCCTGATAGATGATGCGCTGCCCCTGCTGCACAAAACCGCGCGTCAAGGATATGGATTCGAGGTTGTCGTTGAGCACTTTTTCGGTGGTGATTTCGTCGAATACAAGGTTTGGCGCAATCCACTGCATGGAGTTGAGTTTGTTAGAAAAATCCACAATCACATTGTGCTCACCGTCATACATCGGATGACTATTGATGAACTTCTCAATTTCATTTTTGACGAAGATATATGCTTCTTTTGCCGTCATAAGTTCGCTCTTGGGCATTTGGCTCGTGATACCTTCGTTTTGGATGGCAACGAGAAAATTGTCCTTCGCGCTCTCCTCGCCCTGGGAGATAAACTGCTCGTTTTCCACAATGCCATTGGAATACACGTCAGAAAGCGACTTGTAGATAACATTCCTCAAAAGTCCATATACCGACGGCTGCACCTTCTTGCCAACCACCACAGTATCAGCCTCGCCCGAAGCGGCAAGCAGAGCATTAAAATCTGCTGTAAACTTCTCCAAATGAGTTACTTGCACTTGGTTGTCCTTACGGAAATACGGCTTCGCCTCTTTGCGCACAGTCTCGCGCTCCGCGTCAATCTCCGCCTGACTTTTGTATATAGCAAAGTCAAACGGCGCGATAAGGTTGTCGTGTTTCCAAGGACTGCCCTTCTGATACTCGTACTTGAATTTGCCTTCCTTTGGAATCACATAAAGCACTATCACACACGCTATTACATATAGCGACACCCGCCAAACCTCCTGCCATGAGACCCTTGCTAACCAATTATTCTTGTTGTTCATTGTTTTTTCTATTGATGTGTACGAATGGCAAAATTAACGTTAATAATTGACAAAATGAACATCTTTGGCAAATTTTTTTTTCATAACTTGCAAATTCATATTAATTTTGCATTCTGATAAACATTATTAAAAAAGATATTATGATACAATTTTTCAAAAAGATAGGACTTTTTTTTGTGTCGCTTTATATTTGGACGGTGCTGTTTGTGATGGCGTTCATCATCTTGATAACGGGTTTGTTCCTGCTGTTTGTGAGCAATGCGCGTGTGGTGTTCAGGACGGTGAGGGCGATGCTACGGTTCATGTTTAAGATAATGTTTGTGAAGGTGGATGTGGAGCATCCCAAAGACTTCAACTTCAACCAATCGTACATCATAATGCCCAATCACATAACTTTTTGGGACATTCCCGTAATATGCTCCGTGCTGCCCAACTACACCTTTGGCATCGAGGCGGAGAGCCATTTTTCGTGGCCCATCTACGGATTCTTCATCAAGAAATACGGCACGCTGCCCATCAACAGGAAGAATATGCTGGCGTCGTTTCGCACCTTTGAGACCGCCGCAAAAAATATGAAGGAGAAGAACGCCTCCTTGCTCGTATTCCCCGAAGGCCACCGCTCCGACGACGGCAAGATTCAGGAGTTTAAGAAGATACCCTTCAAGATGGCGCAGATTGTAAAAGTGCCAATCCTGCCCTGTGGCACGTCGGGTCTCGGTACGCTCGCCCCAAAAGGTTTCTTTATCACGCCTTGCCACGTCAAGATTAAATATGGCGAACCCGTGCCGGTAGAAGATTTTGTGTCGCTCCGCCCCGAAGTTGCCGCCAAGATGGTGAGAGACAAGGTGATAGCATTGTCGGAAGACGACATTGTGCCAGACAGCGAGAAAGAGGCGCAACAATCTTAACACATTATGACACAGAGCGAATTATATAAATATGTTACCGCCTACTTCCAGGCTACAATGCCCGCGCCAAAAACCGAGTTGCATTACAACTCCCCCTTCCAACTCCTCGTGGCGGTGCGGCTTTCGGCTCAGTGTACCGACAAGCGCATCAACATGGTAACGCCCGCGCTGTTTGAACGTTTCCCCGACGCACGGGCGATGTACGGCGTTGAGTTCGACGAATTGTTGCCTTACATCAAATCTGTATCTTACCCAAATTCCAAATGCCGCGACCTCTTGGCGATGGCAAAGATGATTGTGGATGATTTTGGCGGCGAAGTGCCAGAGGACATAGAAGGGTTGCAACGGTTGCCTGGCGTAGGGCCTAAGACCGCCAATGTGGTGGCATCGGTATTGTACGGCGCAAAGGTGATTCCTGTGGATACGCACGTATTCAGGGTTTCGGCGCGTATTGGTCTCACTGTCAATGCCAAAACTCCCATCCAAGCCGAAAAACAACTCGAAGCCGGTTTCGACGAATCCATAAGAAACCTTGCTCACCATTGGCTGCTCCTCCACGGTCGCTACGTCTGCAAGGCAAGAAAGCCGCTGTGCGACAAGTGCGGACTAAGCGAACAATGCATAATGCATAATTGGGCTTCCGCCGAATGTTAATTATGCATTGGAAAGGGCATTCCCGCTTACGCAGAAATGCCCTTTCCTTTCTCTATTCTTAAAAAACTACTATTTCACTTCTTCTTTGTTCCTGTTGCCGAGCCACTTGATGAACGATACGATGATGTATGCAAAAATCAGTATCGGCACTGCAAGCCATTTGAACATAATCAACATTATCACCGTGAATATCAAGAAGTTGAATACGAGAGTATGCTCCTTGTATTTCAGCGATTTGAGTTTGAGCGAAAACATCGGCAGGTTTGTAACCATCATCGCCGCCACAAACATCGCCATCGGCAGCAAGAAAAACCATTTGCCAAGCACAAACACCTGAAGTCCAATGAGAACCATCTCCCATTTAAACTCCGCATCTGCGCCCATTGCGTCAAATACGGACGTGATGAGCAAATCCTCCGGCACTGTGGCATCTATCAGCGGTATCGACGCCATAAACATCGCGCAAGCCGGCGACGCAAGCCCCTTGAAACTATGAGCCTGTTCTGGGTCGATATTGAATTTGGCGAGCCTCAGTATCGCAAACACCGCCACCAATATTGCACACAGCAACACTGCAATCTCCCACGGCTCGAAGGTGAAGATGCCTCCCTTGAGCCGCATCGACTGCTTCAAAAACTGAAACAATATCGCCGACGGCGCAACACCAAAGCTGATGGCATCGGCGAGCGAATCGAGCTGCTTGCCGAGTTCGGAGCAAGCGTCCAACAGCCGCGCCGCAAATCCGTCGCTGAAGTCGAACACCGCCGCTATCAGTATCAGATACGCCGCCCACACAAGGCTCTTCTCGCCTTCCATAGCCAAAAACGTTGCCAACATTCCGCAGAATGCAC
>CAMJWL010000095.1 GCA_946409405.1 uncultured Bacteroidales bacterium | reverse complement strand
AGCGGTGCCAACATCGATTCGTCCTCCAATCTTATGACCATTTCAACCATAATGTCGCGTTTTAATTTCGTGCCGTAAAATTAGTAAAATTACTTCAATCGGCAAAATTTTCCTATTGCGCAACCATTATTTCGCCGTCCCAAATGATTTTTTATAAAAATTTCGCCGAACAAACAAAAAAACGTAGAGACGCGATTAATCGCGTCTCCACTACATTAATCGCGTCTCCACATCAAATCATTGTGCCATTACGCCAACTTAAAATAATTGGCGTAAGTGTTCATATCCTTGTCGCCGCGACCTGAAACGGTGATTACCACGGTCTCGTCCTTGCCAAACTTCAATTTTGGAAGCATTGCCAATGCGTGCGCGCTCTCGATGGCGGGGATTATGCCTTCGAGTTTGGTGAGTTCGAGAGCCGCCGTCATTGCCTCCGCGTCGGTGATTGCAAGCACCTTGGTGCGGCCTACTTTGGCGAGATATGCGTGCATAGGGCCGACACCCGGATAGTCTAAACCCGCCGAAATGCTGTAAGGCTCGGTTATCTGACCGTCCTCATCCATCATCACGAGCGAGCGACTGCCGTGCAAGATGCCTTCGCGACCGAGGTGAATGGTTGCCGCCGATTTTTCGGGGTCTTCAAGACCAAGACCGGCTGCTTCTGCGGCATAGAGGCGCACTTTTTCGTTTTCGATGTAATGGTAGAACGTGCCAGCCGCGTTGCTGCCGCCGCCGATGCAAGCAAGGAGATGGTCGGGATAGTCACGACCGGTCTGTTCTTGGAGTTGTTTCTTGATTTCCTCGCTTATGACGCTCTGAAACCTCGCCACCATGTCGGGGTACGGGTCGGGACCCACCACTGAACCTATAATATAATGCGTGTTGGCGGGGTTGCAACACCAATCGCGGATAGCCTCGTTGGTGCCGTCTTTGAGGGTTCTGTTGCCCGACATCACGGGAACCACCGTTGCCCCCAACATCTTCATCCTCTGAACGTTGAGGAATTGACGCTTGACGTCCGTCTCGCCCATATAGACCACGCACTCCATATTCATCAATGCGCATACCGTAGCCGTTGCCACGCCGTGCTGACCCGCGCCAGTCTCCGCCACAATGCGAGTCTTGCCGAGGCGACGCGCAAGGAGTATCTGACCGAGGGCGTTGTTGAGCTTGTGCGCACCTGTGTGACAGAGGTCTTCACGTTTGAGATAGATGTTTGCGCCGTACTTTTTACTGAGGCGATTGGCGTGATAGAGCGCGGTAGGGCGACCCACATAGTCGTGAAGAAGTTGATTGAACTCCGCCTGAAACTGAGGGTCGCCCATAATTTTCAGGTAGTTTTCTTTGAGTTCCACAACGTTTTTGCGGAGGATTTCGGGGACGTATGCGCCGCCAAACTCTCCGTAATAACCGTTTTCGTTGATAGAGTATTTGCTCATTTTATGTTGGTTTTTAATTAGTTGCAGCATCAAAAAAAGGTCTGACGTGAGTTTTACGTCAGACCTTTCTATATTGTATTCATACATACAAGGCGATTCAACTCACGGATTTTTACATTCGCAAGCGCCACCACCAATTGTTATATGTCATTGTCGCAATCATTGTCACTAATCTTTTGTCGCCGCAAAGTTGGGAAGAAATTTTTTAATGTGCAAATTTTTTTTGAGAAAAATTTATATTTTTGCGCATCAAAACATTAAAACTAACATTCACAACACCATGAAAAGGACACTTATTATAATTATGATGTTGCTTGCCTCGTCGATGGCGATGGCGCAACTCAGTCCGGGTGCGGAAGGCATCCGTCAAAAACTCGCGGAATACGCCCGTCAGCAAGGCATGAAAACCAATTACGAGGGCGACGCGCTCACTATACAGCGCGACACCATTGAATACGTCGTCTTGTTTGGCGGCAGTAACCCCGTGTATGTGGAGATTAGGCTCACCGATTTTGGCATCTCGAACTGCATCCCAGCCTGCATCAACAAGGCCGCCAACTACATCAACATCAACAAGGGCGTAACGAAGGTGTCAATATCACCAGACGGTCAAAACATCAGGTTCTCCGCCGAATCTTTTGTTAATGATGCCCAAAGTGTCATTGCAATGTTGAAGCGACATTTGGACAACCTCATCGGCTCCTACTACGCATGCTGCGAAAAGTACGACGAATTTGTCGTCAACCAACAATTCGCCAATCTCCGAATACCATTCGAGGTGTACAGCGCACAAGTTGCCAATGTTGACAAAGACAACAACATTCTCACCGAATTAGGCACCGACATCAAGTCCGCCGACACGCAGTACATCAACACGTCGATATCGATAATTTTATACGACGAAGGCGACTATGATATAGGCGTCAAGTTCATCCCCCCCGATGGCAATACATCCAAAGCAGGGGACGATGGCTCGCCATACTCCTTCACCACCACGTTGCAGATGACGCATCAACAGACCGACTACCTCATTGGCGGATGGGGCAGCACAACCCCTGGCACATGGGGTCCAGGCAACTACCGCATCGAACTCTACTACAAGGACAAGCCGTTCTATATCAAGCCGTTTGTGATAAAATAACGGCAATCGCCTACGGGATTGGTCTGGGAACGAAAAATACCGTCAATTTAAACAGAAATTACCGTCAATTTTGAAAAAAAATTTGAATAAATTGACGGTAATTTTCGTTCAAAAAAACGCAACGCCGCAAGGTGTCGCCCGTTGTTACACACTTACGTGAATCTTCGCCGCCATCTCCTGCACCTTTTTCCGTGCCTCCTCGACAGATTCGGCGCGGGCGAGAAGGACTGCCATGCGACGGTGTCCGTTGACACTTGGCTTGCCAAAAATCCTCATCGTGGTATCGGGTATCGAGAGTGCGTCCTCCAATCCAGAGAAAGTGATGTCGTGGCTCTCGCCCTCCACTACAATAGCCTTGGAAGCCGACGGGCCGTGGAAGGCGATGTTTGGAATTGGCAACCCCAGGATGGCGCGGGCGTGCAGCGCAAACTCCGACAAATCCTGCGAAATCATTGTTACCATTCCAGTATCGTGCGGACGTGGCGACACTTCGCTGAAAATCACGTCGTTGCCCACCACAAACATCTCCACGCCAAAAATGCCTCTGCCGCCAAGAGCCGTGGTAATCTTTTCGGCAATTTTCTGCGCCTTTTCGAGTACGGCGGGGTTCATTGGCTGCGGCTGCCACGATTCCTGATAGTCGCCGTCTTTCTGATAATGACCGATTGGCTCCAAGAAACTTGTGCCGCCAATGTGCCGCACGGTGAGGAGCGTAATCTCGTAGTCAAATTTTACAAAACCCTCCACAATCACCTTGCCCGCACCTGCGCGTCCGCCTTCTTGAGCAATATGCCACGAGCGGGCGATGTCGTCCTCGCTCTTGATTACCGACTGTCCGTGTCCCGACGAACTCATGATGGGCTTCACTACGCACGGTATGCCAATCTCCTTGACAGCGGCGCGAAACTCCTCCTCCGTGGCGGCAAACTTGTACGGCGATGTCCTGATGCCGAGTGTTTCGGCGGCAAGGCGGCGTATGCCCTCGCGGTTCATGGTGAGGAAAGTGGCGTTGGCTGTTGGGATTACATTGTAGCCCTCCTTCTCCAATTCTATAAGTGTCTGAGTGGCAATGGCTTCCACTTCGGGGATGATGAAGTCTGGTTTTTCGGCTTCGATGATTTCGCGCAGACGCTTGCCGTCGAGCATCGACACCACATAACTCTTGTAGGCAACGTGCATGGCGGGCGCATCGGCGTATTTGTCGAGCGCAACTACCTGTATGCCAAATCGTTGCAATTCTATGGCAATCTCCTTGCCCAATTCGCCCGAGCCGCACAGCACAGCCTTCTTGCCACGCGGACGGTTTAATGTTCCAATCTCAATCATAGTTTCCGACATTTTTGGGGTTAGTTGATAGCGCAAAAATATACAAAAAACGCTTTCAGATACATTTTATTTCCATAAAAATTTCATCAATAACATATAAATATTTAATTTTGCCCAAAAATATTAATAGCAACACACTAAATCTATTAAGCAATATGAAAAAAACAGCAACTAAAGAAGCAGTCCTTACCGTTGCACTTGCGCTTGCTGCCGCCACAAGTGGCAATGCGCAGTGCATCAGCGGCAACTGTGAGGACGGATACGGTGTATATCAGGACAGCAAATGTCGATACATCGGGTTCTTCGACGGCGGATTCCCCAACGGATATGGAATCTTGTACTTCGCGAGCGGCGACACCTATATCGGCGAGGTCAAAAACAATCGTCCGGACGGCAAAGGCACATACGTATTCCAGGAGGATGGCGGACGTTATGTAGGCTATTTCAAAAATGGCGAGCCGGAGGGACCCATAGAGGAAGTCTTGACATCAGGCAAGTCTTACTTGGATCTCTACGTCAAGGGCGAGCGCACCGACAAGCCTATCAAAGGCACAGTATATGGCGACAAGAAAAGTGGCTTCAACGTTACCGTGTATGACGACGGCTCGCAGTATGCCGGCTATAATTCTGACGGCAAGCACAACGGATGGGGCACGCTCACCAAATTTGACGGTTCGATATATACCGGCGAGTTCAAGGACGACGAGTTCAACGGATTTGGCACGCTGACCTCCCCCGACGGCGAAATCACCGAAGGCATGTGGGAGAGCAATCGTTTTGTGGGCGAACTCAAAAACCAGATTGGCTGCGTGAGCGGCGACTGCGAACACTCTTACAGTGTCCTCGTCAAGGACGGCAGGAAGTACATCGGCGAGTTTAAGAACGGACTTCCGCACGGCATGGGCAAGTACATCTTCTCCGACAGCACGGTATATACCGGCAGCGTGGTGGGCGGCAAGATAGACGGCATGGGTACGCTTGTATATCCCAAGAACGCCGACCCAAAAGCCCCCAAGCGTTACGTGGGCGAGATTATGAACGAGAAGCCCAACGGCTACGGCGCGATGTTGTACCAGAACGGCGACATCTACTACGGCAAGTTCACATACGGCGATTTTGACGGTCAGGGCGTCTATGTCGATAAGGCTGGCAACAAGCAGGAGGGGCTCTATTACAAAGGCTCTTTTGTAAAGGAGATTCCAGAGACGGAGTTTGACCTCATTTTTGGTTCCAAGAACGGCTACGGACTCAAACTCACCGAAGGCGGACGCTACACCGGCAACCTTGTGGGCGGCGAGCCTACGGGTCAGGGCATGTTGGAGACCTACAACGGACTCTCTATTGTAGGCGAGTTTGACGAAGGCATGGCAAACGGCCAGGGCATGTGCGAGGACGCTTCCAACGGCAGCAAGTACATCGGTCAGTTTCGCAACAACAAGATGACCGGACGCGGCACCATGTTCTTTGCCAACGGCACCAAGCAAAAGGGCTATTTTAAGAACGGCAAACTCACGCAGGAGGTGGCAGAATCCAACAACATCGAAAAGCCCATCATCTCGTGGAAAGCCCCTTCCACCTACAATTCGGAAGTTACCGAAGGCAGGTACAAGGTACAGATATGCGTAAGTTCCTCCGCAGCAGTGGAGGAGGTGGCCATCTACAACGGCACGGTACAAATTATCAACAAGAGTGCTCGCGGCACGGTGAGGAAAAACGACCCCATCTGCACATATTCGTTTGAGTTTGACATTCCGCTCGAACCCGGACGCAACGAACTCAAAGCGGTTGTCAAGAATGCGGGCGGCTCCACGGTTTCGGAGAGTCGTTATGTATCATGGATTTCATCCGATGCCATCAGCAACCAGAAGCGTCTGGCTCTCATCATTGGCAACGGCGACTACAAGGATCCCAAGGTTAAAGACCTCAAAAACGCCGCCAACGATGCCGTCCTCATGGGCAAGACGCTCAAAGACCTTGGTTTTGAAGTAATGGTGTACACCGACATCGACCGCAACTCCATGAAGGAGGCTGTATATGATTTTGGCGACAGACTGCGTGAAACCAAGGCTGTGGGACTCTTCTTCTACGCCGGACACGGCATACAGGTAGATGGTGTCAACTATCTCGTGCCTACCTCCGCATCCCTTACAAGGCGCAACGAAGTGGAGGACGTATGTTTTAGCATCAACAAGGTGATAGGTCAGCTTGCGTATGCTCAGAACGACCTCAATATCATCATCCTCGATGCCTGTCGCGACGATCCGTTTGCGGCCGCCACACGTGCCATGAAGGACGACGGCGGTCTTGCCCAGATAGACGCGCCCAAAGGCACAATGATTGCATACTCCACCTCCCCTGGCAAAACCGCTGCCGACGGCGACGGCGAAAACGGCCTCTACACCGAACAACTCGTAAAGGCCATCAAAACTCCCAACAAGATAGAGGACGTATTCAAGCAGGTGCGCAACGAGGTTTACCGCATCTCGCACGAGAAAGTGGAGCAGGGTCTCATCCCCGAAGAACAAATCCCGTGGGAAAACTCCTCCATCTTCGGCGACTTCTACTTCATGAGGTAGGGGAACAGATTAGAAATTAGTAATTAGAAATTAGTAATTAGAAATCAAAAGCGCGGTCTTCACAATAGAAGGTCGCGCTTTTATCATGTTTTATCTTCTCATTTTTTTCTTAAAAATCTCCATGTATTGCAATCCATTGGGTACATATTTGGGGTCGTAGGTGAAGTATTTGCCGTTTTTGGGGACGGGGCGGCCGGTGTTGTGTATGTGGAATGCGTCGGCGTATTTGCCTTGTCGGACGTAGTCGCCGTAAGTGTCGTTAATCCATTTGACGCCATAATATAGCGAATTTTTGCCGCGCAAATCCTTGATTTTGATGCCGAGGTGCAGGCACTTGTAACCCATCAGTTGGAATGGTCCCCAAGAAGATGCGAGGTTGCGCAGTGCGTCGTCTGACGCATCGGCAATGTCGGAGTATGATATCGATTCCAGCGTGGCGCGTTTGCGTTCCTTGATTTCCACAAGTTTGTTGTAAACGCCCTGCTCAAACCTTGGCGGCACGTCAGCACGACCCGAACATTCGAGCATTATTACAGCCATCAGGTATTCGGGCGGCAGATTTACTTGCGCCGCCAGTGTCTTGATGTCGCGGGCATAATTGTCCATTGCCGCGTCACAGCCCGTATCCTGTGGCTGTACGGGGGATATGCTGCAATATTTGAGGAACAAAAAGAGCGCGGTCAATCCCACTATCACTATCATCACCATAGACATTTTGCTTGGGGAATCGGTTTTGCCGCCTTTGCCACCTTTGCTTGCTTTGGCGTTTTTGCGTGGTTTGCTTTTCTTTTTATTCTTAAAATTGTTCATAAGGGAATATTTTACACGTTTGAAATATGCAATCTTTTTTTGCAGGGATTTCCAAATGTTTCTTAACATCGCCTTTTAAATAGTTAGGTAAAATCACTTACAAAATTAGTGATTGTTTTCCATATAACCAAATAAAAAGGCGGTTGCAAATTTAATTTTTGCCGCCGCCTTTCTAATTTATGTTGGTTGGTAGATAGATACCTTACTTCAAGTTTGCCAGAGCCTTGTTGATGCGCTTGAATGCTTCCTCGATGCGGTCGAGACCAACGACGTAAGACATCCTGATGCACTCGTCAACGCCAAACGCGCCGCCAGCAACGCAAGCCACGTGCGCTTCGTTGAGCAGGTAGTCGCAGAAGTCGAATGAGTTGGCGAGTTTTTTGCCATTGAAACTCTTGCCGATGTACGCGCTGAAATCCGGGAAACAGTAGAATGTTGCCGGAGGTACGTTGAACTTGACGCCCGGAATGGCTTTGAGGCTCTTCACCATCAGGTCGCGACGTTGCTTGAGCACTTCGTTGTTTTTGGCGATGATGGTCTGGTCGCCGGTCAACGCTTCCAATGCAGCCCTCTGAGCGATGGAGCAGGTGCCGGAAGTAGTCTGGCTTTGGAGTTTCCTTACAGCCTTGGCAACTTCTACTGGTGCGCCCATGTAGCCGATACGCCAGCCGGTCATTGCGTAAGCCTTGGATACGCCGTTGAGGACGATGGTCTGGTTTTTCACGTTGTCAAACGATGCGATGCTGCAATGCTCGCCATCGTAAGTGAGGTGTTCGTAGATTTCGTCGGAGATGATTGCAATCTCAGGGTACTTAGCCAATACGTCTGCCAACGCTTTGAGTTCGTCCTTGGTGTATATCGAGCCAGACGGGTTGGAGGGCGCGTTGAGGATAAAACCGTGAGTCTTGGGCGTGATAGCCTTTTCGAGTTGCTCAGGCGAAATTTTGTAGTAGTTGTCGGGGTTGCCGTGGATAATCACGGGAGTGGCGTTGCAGAGACGCGCGAGGTCGAGGTACGACACCCAGTAAGGCGTGGGGATTATCACCTCGTCGCCTTCTTGGAAGAGTACCTGCATGGTGTTGGCAAGGCACTGTTTTGCGCCGGTGGACACCACAATCTGATTCTCGGCGAAGTCGAGTCCGTTCTCGTCCTTAAACTTCTTCTGCACCGCCTTAATCAAATCCTTGTAGCCCGGCACGGGGCTGTAGAAGGAGTAGTTGTCGTCGATGGCCTTTTTAGCAGCCGCCTTTACATTGTCGGGTGTGAAGAAGTCGGGCTGACCTACAGTAAGGTCCACCACATCGACGCCGGTCTCTTTAAGTTCCCTGCTCTTTTGGCTCATCGCCAGAGTCTGCGACTCCGACACTCTGCCAATTCGTGAAGATAATCTCATTTTCTGTGTTAGTTTTATATATTGTTTTTAATTATTTGCTTTTCAATCCACAATCCTCATTCCTCTTTTCTCTCTCCTCATTCCTCATTCCTCATTCCTCATTCCTCTTTTATTGTGGATCGACATTGATATTTATTATCAAACCGCCTTTGGAGACACCTGTACGCAGGTTGCCAATCGCCGCTAAGATACAATTTTTTGCTTGGATTCCGTAATGATTTCGGCTAATTTTTAGTAAAATTTCCTTAATGTACATATTTTGAATCCTTGGCAGCACCGGGTATTCCGGCCCCAATACGCCTGCTCCAAACACTTTGCGCAACGACGATGCCAGCGTGGCGGCGCAGTCGTCGAGAAAATGGCTGTCCTTGTGCTTCATCTGCAAGCGTATCAGCCTTGTAAACGGCGGGTACGCATACATGCTGCGCTCCGCTATGACGCGCTTGTAAAAATTTTTGTAGTCGCCATTCAATATGTCTTCAAAGACGTGGTTGTGTGGTTGAGAGGTCTGTATAACGACCTTGCCGCGCTCTGTGGAACGTCCGGCGCGTCCGCTTACTTGGGTCAGGAGTTGGAATGCGCGTTCCTCCGCCCTAAAATCGGGGAAACATAGCATCGCGTCTGCGCCGAGTACGCCGGCGAGCCGCAGGTTTTTGAAGTCAAAACCCTTGGAAATCATCTGTGTGCCGGCTATGATGTCGGCGAGTCCGTGTTCAAACTCGTAGATAATCCTCTCGTATCTCTGCCGCGACGTGGTAACATCGGCGTCGAGCCTTGTAATCCTCGCGTCTGGGAAGAAGATCTTGATCTCGTCTTCTATTTTTTCTGTGCCGAAGCCTTTGGTAGTGAGGGTGTTGTCGCCGCACGATTTGCATTGGTGAGGCATCTCCATCACATAGCCGCAGTGGTGGCAGACGAGTCGGTTTTCGTGCTTGTGGTAGGTGAGGCTCACGTCGCAGTTTTCGCACGTTGGCACCCAGCCGCAGGTCTGGCACTCCACGTATGGCGAGAAACCGCGCCTGTTTTTAAATAGCATCACCTGCTGCCCCTGCTTGATGGTGTGGTCTATCTCGCCGATGAGAAACGACGAAAAAATCGACTTCATGCTGCTGCAACGGGCGGCTTCGAGTGTGTCGATGATGTTGATTTCGGGAAGTCCGGCGGTGGAGTAGCGGTGGAGCAGTTCTACGAGGCCATATTTGCCGCTCGTTGCATTGTAATACGTCTCTATGGAGGGCGTGGCTGAGCCGAGCAACGTTTTCGCGCCGTGCAGCCCCGCCAACACTATCGCGCAGTCGCGGGCGTGGTAACGTGGCGCGGGGTCTTGCTGCTTAAAAGAGCCGTCGTGTTCCTCGTCAACGATTACAAGTCCTAACTCCTTGAACGGCAGGAATATCGCCGACCTTACGCCTACTATGAGTTTGTAACTTTTGGCTTCGGGCGAGCAAAGGCGGTGCCACATCTCGGCGCGTTCTCCGTCGGAGATTTTGCTGTGGTAGATGCCCACTTCGTCGCCAAATACTTTTTGTAATCGCCTGATTATTTGCGACGTAAGTACAATCTCTGGCAAAAGGTATAGCACCTGTTTGCCTTGCGAGATGATTTCGTTGATGAGTTTTATGTAGATTTCCGTTTTGCCGCTGCCTGTAACGCCGTGCAGCAATACGGTACTTTTGTTTTCAAATAGTTGTTGGATAGTATTGTAAGCCGATTCTTGGGTTTCCGTGAGGGGATTGCAAAGTTGGATGTCGCCGTCGTAAACAGCAATGCGGCTTACTTCGCGCTCTGTTTCCCTAAGGAGCGACTTGGAGATTAACGCCGTCAATGCGGCGGGCGACACTCGCGGATTTTGCATCAAAGTTTTGCGTTCCATTTCGTTGCGGACGGCGATGCGTCCGTCGGTTGCCTTGGTCTGCGACATCGTGAGGAAGGTCATCAGCGTTTCAAACTGCTTGGGCGACTTTTGCGCGAGGGTGTCGAGTGTGCCACGGAGTTCGGCTTCCGTGGTAATGGAGTCGGCAAGGGAGACAAATTTTGCAAATTTTGGTTTGTATTTTTCTTCGATTACCTTGTCTGCCACGAGGTAATCGAGGGCGATGAGGTTTTTTACGAGGGCGATGTTGTTTTTCAGCCCCGTGTATTTTGAGGTTTTTGAGAGTTCTATTTCGGTGGTCTTGTCGTCGAAGGCGGCGAGGAGCATCGCCTCTTTTGGTTTTAGTTCGGCGAGGTTCATTGGTTTTGTGGTGCGGTAGAGTACGGTTGCGCTTTCGAGTTTCAATGACGAGGGCAACGCCACTCTGCACACTTCGCCTACCGAACACATATAATAAGATGCAATCCAATCCCAAAACTGGAATTGAATTGCATTTACTATGGGTACTGTGTCGAGTACGTCTAATATTTCTTTTACTTCGCAGTTTTGCGGACAGACGTCGGTGATGCGCCTTACGATTGCCGAATAGAATTTTGACTTTCCGAATGGCACCACCACTCTCGCGCCTTCCACACATTGTGACAAAAATGTACCGGGGATTTCGTAAGTGTAGAGTAGCGGTAACGATACTGGTACTATAACTTCGGCAAATCTCCGGTACATTTAATTTACAGCAATGATGATTCTATGTAATGCAAATAGTTTACTTGTTGATCTCAGGCCAGCCGCTTGCTTTTACGTAGTCGCGCTTGTAATCGCCGCTCTTGTAGTTGGAGGGGATGTTGCGGATGCCACGGATGAGCATTGTTGCGTCGCCTTGCTCAATCATCTTGAACTCAATACGACGGTTGAACCTTGCGCAGTTGTCGCTGTAATCGCCGTTGAGGAGGTTGACTGCAACAGGGTTCTCCTCGCCAAACGACTTAACAACAATCTGTGAAGACTTAACGCCCTTGTTCAAGAGGTACTGCTTACCTTGGTTGGCACGGCGGAGACCGAGTTTAGAGTTGATGGCGGAAGCGGAGCCTTTGTTGTCGGCATAACCTTTCACCATAACCTTAGCCTTGGGATACTGCTTGAGGTAGTCGGCGAGTTCGTTGAGCTTGCTGTTGTTGGTGAGAGCGTCGGCCTTGCCAAACTCGAAGAGTACATCCTCAATCTCGATGTAGCGGTCGTAGAGAGTGCCGTCGCCTTCGTCGTCGTAACGCTTCTTGTCGATAGCATCTACTGCAGGAGCGTTGTCTGCCACAACTTCTTCTTGTTCGTTGCAGTCGTTCTGCGGATCCAGTTGAATGGTCGGGAACGTCTTGGATGCCGGTGCGTTGGTAGAGATGTCGAATATTTCGCTATACACTACGCTCGAATTGGCTGTAACGGTCATCGTGTAATTGTGTCCGCGGTTTGTGGTGAAGGAGAAGTCGCCGTTGGCAGCGGGGGTGATTTCCTGGGTCTTGCCAGTGGAATTGTCCCTTACGGTAACGTTTGTCCTTGGTGATTCACCTTTACAGTTCTTAACCTTGCCGTTTACTGTTGTTTCGGGGGTAGCCATGAGAGCGGAGGGGCCTGCTACGTAGAGGTCGTAGTTGCCAATGCCGTTGCCACGGTTGGAGGAGAAGTAGATCTTCTTGCCAGCCTCGAATAC
>CAMJWL010000094.1 GCA_946409405.1 uncultured Bacteroidales bacterium | reverse complement strand
AGATATATTGTTTGGTCTTGCCGTTGAAAATGCGGAAGTCGCGCTCCACGTGCTCCGGCACAAATCCAATGAAATCGCAAACGCTGTCGAAGGTCATGCCTTGGAGTTTTGCCTTGACGTCGGCTTCGTTGTTGATGTCGGCGGTGATTACGCGGACATTCTTGGGCAGCGAGGCGTTGTTGTTGCCACGGTTGAGGAGGAAGAGTTCGTTGTTGGTCTCCGACAACTGTCTTGTGATGGCACTGCTGATAGTTCCCGTGCCGCCGATAAAGAGGATTTTCATGGTATTAGGGGTTAAGGTTCGTCTGCCGCAGACTTTGCGACTGTTCTAATATTTTGATTGAAAGTCGGCGGAAAAGTTTAATGATTGGCAAGGATGTACCACCTAATTTGTTTTTTTCTATTTATACAACTAAAATGGTACATTATCACTACCTAATTGACTTTGATTTCTACTATGGCCTTTTTCAAGAAATTCAGTGAGATGGTGGCCAATAGCATTGACAACATCAATTTCATCTTGTTCAGATATAACCTCTGAGTACATAAATTCTTTTTTCAAGAAATATGTATCAAATGGCAATTCTGTTGTTATATCTTCGACTTCAATTTTATAAAAGAATTGTTGTAATGTTAACCGTATCTGTATTTTTAACCATATTTCACCACCATAGATGCCCTCTTTACTAAAATTAATGTTAGAATAAAAAACTTCAGAATTTGTAATTTGAAAATATGGAGCATTGGAAGGCACCCATGTAACTGACGTAAAAATGGAATAAAAAACAGAAAGTTCTTTATCTACAAATTGAAGCAATCCTATAAAATCTTCTTCCTGAATTTTTTTCTTTTGCTCGTCCGTACCTTCGGGCTTGCCCATTTTGTCCCTGTAATTAAGCATCAACTTCTTTCTCCAATCGTCAACATCGTCAATTGATTCACCTTTTGCACCTTTGATGCAGATGATCAATGCACGCTCCAAACATTTGCTCATGAAATTCACAAAAGGAGTTATTTGAGACAATTCGGCATGTGCACCGTCCGAAGGAACTGCACCGACAACAATATCGCAGCGATTAAGCGCGGTAAGATAGTTTTTCTTGTCTTTGGTTTTTACCACAATCATCGGATAGCCATGACGATACAGAATATAATTGACTATCAGTCGCGAAATCCTGCCGTTGCCATCTTCAAATGGGTGGATACG
The DNA here is from genome assembly GCA_946409405.1 of uncultured Bacteroidales bacterium. Classification (GTDB taxonomy): domain Bacteria; phylum Bacteroidota; class Bacteroidia; order Bacteroidales; family UBA3824; genus UBA3824. The sequence goes on along the minus strand of CAMJWL010000094.1, from coordinate 11,110 downwards.
TATGTAGCGGTAATGAAACAACGAAGCCAATTCTATTGGCGTCATTGTGCCCTTTTTTTCCTCCTCGTTGTACCATTCAATCAAATCTTTCATCAACGCGGGAGTTTCTTCGGGGGAAGCATATTCAAAACGCTCGCCTGTCGGTGTGATTACCGAATTTGGACGGGTTTTATATTGCCCGGCATGCACATCGTATGATGTGGTGTTGCTGTCAGGGAGTTGACGGTACACTGTATAATCTTCGCGCAGAAGGGTTTTGTGCAGAGAGCGAATAAAATATTCTGTCAAAGGTTTCTCTTTGTCCAATGCAGCCTCTTTCACAATTTTAAGACCGACATTGGAGGCTTTCATTTCTTCCAAGTCCTTCATGTCGGCGTCCTCTACCACTTTACCGAACATGAGCAGCATTTCAGTCTGACCGTATGTGAGGGTGTTGCCTTCTATATGGTTGGAATTGTAGTTGAACTCCAACATAAACTTCTGGTCCAGACGGTTTTTGTCCTGCTCTTTTATTTGCGGCAATAGCGACTGCCATTCGTTATATAGTGTTTCTATAGTGTCCATTGGCGTTGAGTACTAAAACTACGTTGTTTTATTCTTTGGCAAAGATATGTATTTCCATCGAAACCGCCAAATTTTTTTTGTTGTTTTTGGACACAAAACGCGGCATTTACAGCCCTTCCTCTATCTCATTTTTGTTGTAATCGTCTTCCATCCCGTCCTCGATTTTTCTGATTATGTTGACGTTGAGTTGTTCGAGGGGGGAGAGTTTTATTTTGGAATTGTCGGTGCCGGGGTGATACCACGATGTTTTGGAGAAATAGTCGGAGAGGTCGACGGAGACAAACTTGTAGCCGTGGCGGGCGTAAATCTCGTTGCGCATCAGGCGGAGCATGCTCTTTGTGTAACGGAGCAGATAGCGTTCCATGACGATTTTTTGATTGGTTATCGGCCAGCGGCCTTGGTTGACGTTGAGGTCGGCGCGGAGTTTCACCCAAAGTTTGTCGGGATAGTAATCGCAATCGCTGCACTCTTCTTCGAATGCGGCTGTGTAGATGTTGATTCCTGTTTCTGAAATAGCAAAACAATAATAATTGTCATCGATTGAGAAGCAATTTGTATAACCGTCATAATTGCTTTGCTCTGGTCTTATTGTCATCTTTTTGCCGTCGATGGTGAGAGCGCTGTTGTCGAAGACGTATTTTTTGCCGTCCTTATCGGTGTAAGTGCCGTTGAGAACGTCGTAAAACTCCTGAATCCGGCTGTATTCTTTTTTGTCGTCCTTTACCAATATGTGCAAAAACTTGCCGCCCATGGTCTCTTGGTACAGATATTCTGTCTTGCCAGTCTTGGGGCAATCTACCGACCTGAGCGTGTTTTTGGTATTTTCCTTAGATGAAGCGTCAATGTATTTAACTTCGAATACATTGGACGAGATTCGATTCATTTTAATGCCTAAGGGAAATCCGCCGTCAGTGTGGAAGTCGACACCTATGGCTTTGATGTTTGTGCCGTCGTCGCTTTCTACGTCAATTTCTTCTTCGAGGGATGTCCAAATAGTATTGGTCAAATTCTGAGCCGTGGCGGTCGCCGTGGTCAGGAGTGCGGTTGCGAGGGTGATTAATGTCTGTTTCATAGTGTTTAAAATGGGTTTCAATTGGTTTGTATCAAAAAAAAACCTGCAGCAAAATCTTTTTGCCACAGGTTTAGAGGGGGAAGAAATAAATTCTTTTAAGATTACTTGCCCAACTTCTGACCCAAAGCCTGAATCATCTTCTGTGCTTCCCTTGCTTCGGTGGAGGCGGGGAAATTGGATTTTATCTTCTCGTACACGCTGAGGGCGTCAGCGAGTTTCTGCTGCTTTTCGTAAGCAACGGCGAGTTTCTGCATAAAAAGCGGCGCCACAAACTTGTTGTCGCCAGCCTTTGCAACTGCCTTGCCGTATTGCGAGATGGCCTTGTCAACGTCGCCTTTTTCCATGTAAGCGTCGCCTATAAGACCTATCGACATCGGTTCCAAAATGGGATCCGACGACGAAAAACCTTCGAGCATCTTGATGGCCTGGTCAAACTGACCAAGTTTCATGTAGCACGCACCGGCGTAATATTTTGCGTTGTTGCCCGCCTTGGTGCTCGAATAGTTGTCGATAATCTGGAGAAAACCCGGATAGTTGCCATCGCCGTTGAGTGCCCAGTTGACGGAATCGCGCTCGAGGTACAATTCGGCCTGATGCATCTGTGCGGCGGCATTGATTTCCTTGGGGTTTTTGATGAACTTCAAGTAAGCCCATACGCCCAGGATGAGCGCAACTATGATGCCCAGGATGAGAAACAATTTTTCCCTATGCTCCTCGATGAACATTTCTGCCCTGCCAAGCGTTACCTCGACGTTTTCGAGTTGATCCTGTTCCTGGTTTTGTTGTTCTTCTATGTTTGCCATTTGTCTGTTGTTGTTTCTTTACGATTTACAAAAAAATCCCCAAGAGGCTGTTCCGGGGATTTTTTGTTTCTGAGGTTTGTAATGGTCTCTTTTTTAATTGCCTACCCAAAACAAAGATTACACCGCCTTTTCCTTGACGTTGACTTTCTTCTCCTTGATGCGGGCCTTCTTGCCGGTGAGTTCCCTTACATAGTAGATCCTCGCCCTGCGCACGTGTCCGTGCTTGTTGACCTCAACTTTGTCGATAAAAGGCGACTCCACCGGGAAAATCCTCTCGACTCCCACGTTGCCCGACATCTTCCTTACTGTGAAGGTTGCGCTGATGCCTGCGCCTTTTCTCTGGATTACAACGCCCCTGAACTGCTGGATACGTTCCTTGTTGCCTTCTACAATCTTATAAGATACTGTTACTGTGTCTCCACTGTTGAATCTCGGCCACTCCCTTTTGAGGGAGTACTGTTCCTCAACTACTTTTAATAATTCCATGGTTTTATTTTTAATAATAATTTTGTTTTCTGTTTGAATTTCAGGCTGCAATATTAGCAACTTTTTGCCATATATGCAAATTTTTTGGGCAAAAAATTTTTTTTTTTGAAGTTTAATAAATATAAATATAGGCAACTGCTTGAATGTCAACACAAACCAACTATATTAAAAATCTTTGCTTTAACATCTGCATATACGGCAGATTGTTGTTTTTAACATTATTTTATATCTTTGCGTCCTGTAAAACATCAATAAAATGTGTAAAAGTTTGTACACTCGCTTGTTAATAACGATTATTACGGCATCGTTGCTGCTCCTGCCGGGCTGCCTCGCCAACCCGGAGGCCGCCGACCTCAATACCGAGCCGCCGGAGTCATACCGCAAGGCAGAACCGCCTATCGTGGCGGCGTATCTGCACATCGGCAACCGCGTACTCGACGTTAGGAACCTCGACCTCGAAGGCATAGACATAGTTAACCTTGCCTTTTCTGTTATCAAAAACAACCACATCGGACTCCTGTACCCCACCGATGCCAAAAACTTCCACGTAGCCCGCCAACTCAAACGCAAGTATCCGGGCATCAAGGTGTTTGTTTCCGTGGGCGGACAAGGAACGGAGAAGATGTTTTCGCAGATGTCGGCATCGGAACAGGGGCGCAAAGTGTTTGTGGACGATGCGGTAAGGTTCGTGCGCAGTTACGGACTCGACGGCATAGACGTTGACTGGGAGTATCCGGGCATGAAGAAGGCCACCCGCACTGCCGACCGCACAAACTTCACCTTACTCCTTGCCGACCTCCGTGCCGCATTCGACGACGCTTCTCGCAAGGACGGCAAAAAATACTACGTAACCGTGGCTTCGGGCGCATTCGAGCAATACCTTAATTATATAGAGCCGCTCAAAGTAACGCCGTCGGTGGATTATTTCTTCGTGATGACATACGACTTCCACGGGCAGTGGAACGAGTACAACGGGCACCACACCAACATATTCACGCCTTCGGGCAAGAAGTGGGGCGGACATTCGGTGGCGCGGATTGTGGATTTGTATGCAAGCAAGGGTATCCCCAGAAACAAGATTGTGATAGGCGCGGCTTTCTACGGGCGCAAGTGGACGGGGGTGGATCTTACCGCAAAATCCATAGTCTATAATCCGGGCAAGGGCGTAGGGTCGGTGAGTTACCGCAACATCGTATCGCTCTTGAAGCCCGGCACGGGATACCAACGCTATTGGGACAGGCAGGCTTACGCACCGTTCATATATAATAAGGCGCAGAAAATATTCATCTCCTACGACGACAAGGAATCTGTGGCACGAAAAGTGGATTACGCCTGTATGAACAGGCTTGGCGGAGTGATGTACTGGGAGCATTTTTCCGACGCCAACCACAACGAACTATCCAAGGCAATAGTAGATGAAATGTCGCTGAGGAAGGGTTGCCATGCGAGTCTGAGGTTTCCTGGCGGCTATATTGCTAAAAAATGCGAAAAATAAAACAAACTTTTTGGATTTCTGAAAAAAATATTTATCTTTGAAGGTTGTAAAATAGGCACACGTACAATATAAAAAATATGGGACACGTCAACAAAGATGAGTACATACACGAGGAAGCGTTGAAACTGCAAACATCCTTCCTCAAAACTATCGCGCACGAGATACGCACACCCCTCAACGTAATCGTGGGCTGCTGCGACGTGCTTTCTCAGCCCGACTGCGACAATGAGACACGCGAGATGCTTGTAATCCAACTGAAAAGGAGCGTGCGCTACCTGTTGGATTTTTGCGACAACGCCGCCTTCATCAACAGCCTCGAATCGGGCAGCGTAATGCCGCACCCCAACGAATTTGACGTTATCTTCACCCTCGACTTCATCTACAACAGCACCAAGAGCCTCCTCAAAACCAGCAAGAAAAACCACGTCTGCTACGTGATGAACAACAGCCTTGGCACCGCCACATCTGTGCGCCTTTTTGGCGACGACAGCCTGATGTGCCGCGCCGTGGCATTGATTGTGGAAAACGCCATCAAGTTTACCGACGAAGGCACTATAACGCTTTCGGCGGGCTTTGAAGATGACGACGACGGCAGGCTGATGCTCCTGATACAAGTGTCGGACACCGGCATAGGCATTGCCAAGGAGTACCACCACGACATCTTCAAGAAGTTTTGGAAAGCACCGCAGACCGGCAGCAAGATTTACGACGGCGCGGGTCTTGGTCTTGCCATCGTGCAGATGATAGTGGATTTGCTCGACGGCAACATCTCTGTAAAATCGGAACCTGGCGAAGGCACGTCGTTTATCGTAAGGTTTCCTGTGATAAGACGCTGATGGTGTTACGTTGTTTTGCATAGTATAGTTCGTTATAAAAAAATATTTTATAACTTTGCGACATATAATATAAGGTATATCACAATGAAAAAAATAGTAAAAGTAAGAGATATAGAATGTGGTGCGCCGCAGTTGTTCCTCATCTGCGGGCCGTGCGTCATAGAGGAAGACGACCTGATGATGCGCACCGCCGAACACGTCAAGCAGACGGCAGAGAAGTTGCAGTTGCCAGTCATCTTCAAGTCGTCGTTTATGAAAGACAACAGGTCGAGTGTCGATTATTACCTCGGACCCGGTCTCGACAAAGGCCTCGAACTCTTGGCTCGAATCAAGCGTGAGTTTGATATGCCCGTACTCTCCGACATCCACTACCCCGAACACATCAAGCCCGCCGCCGAGGTTCTCGACGTAATCCAGATACCCGCATACCTCTGTATGCAGACTGGGCTTGTAACCGAAACAGCCAAGACCGGCGCGGTGGTCAACTTGAAACACGGTCAGTTTCTCGCGCCCGAAAACATGATTAAGCCCTGCCAGAAGATAGAATCATGCGGCAACAGCAAGATAATCCTCACCGAGCGCGGCTACACATTCGGCTACAACGATTTGGTGGTGGACCCCCGCAGTTTTTACCATCTGAGGGAGACCGGCTACCCGGTTGTGTTTGACGTAACCCACTCCATCCGCAAATACGGCATCCCGTCGGCAGACCCCAACGGCGGTGCGCGTCAGTATCTTAAAACTCTCGCACGTGCGGGCGTTGCAGCCGGCATCGACGGTCTGTTTATTGAAGCCCACCCGACACCTGAAACAGCAAAGTGCGACGCCGCAAGCCAGTTGAAACTCAGCGAATTGGAGGAGTTCCTTAAACCTCTTATCGAACTACACAACATCGAAGTTAAATACAGATAAAAATATACAAAAAACATGGAATTATATCTCGATTCGGCCAACCTTGCCGAAATTGAAACAGCGTTCAAACTCGGTTTCCTCACCGGCTTGACCACCACGCCGACCTTCATGCACCGCGAGGGCATCAACGATGTGGACGGCGTTATCCTCAAACTCGCCAAAATCGTCCCAATCCTCCAGATTGAGGCTCTCGGACGTACTGCCGAGGAAATCATTTCGGAGGCGCACCGTCAGAACGACCTTGGTCTCGACAAAAACAAGACCGTTTACAAGATTCCCATCTCGCTCGAAGGCGCAAAGGCTTGCCACATTCTCCGCAGCGAAGGCTACTTGGTGAACATGCACCTTATATATACACTCCAACAGGCGTACATCGCCATGCAGGCGGGTGCTACATACGTTTGCCCGCTCGTTGGCCGTCTCCAAGACCAGGGACACGACGCGCTCAGCCTTGTGGAGCAGTGTGTGAACGCTGTCAACAAGTACAACTATCCCTCGAAAATCATGTTTTCGTCGGTGCGCAACCCGGAACACGTAAAGAACGCGCTCAACATCGGCTGCCACACCATCACCGTGCCGTGGAAAGTGCTCCAACTTCTCCCGCAAAACAACTTCACCTCGCTCGGCACCCAGCAGTTCTTTGAGGACACCAAGTTGATGACTACCAAGGTGAAAGACCTCTACCGCGCCGACAATTCCACCATCTCCAAAAACGCCACCATCAACGAGGCTCTTGTAAAGATGACACTCTCAAAACTTGGCGCAATCACGATTTTGGAGGACAACGGCTCGCTCTACGGCATCTTCACCGATGGCGACCTCCGTCGTCTCGTGGAGAAGGAAGGCGATTCGGTACTCGGCAAACAGTTGACGTATCTGCCTTCTAAACAGCCGGTTACAATCGATTCAAACGCTTACCTCATCGAATCGTCGCAGTTGTTTAAGCAATACAAGATAGACACGCTCGTCGTTACAGAAAACGGCAAGCCGGTCGGCATGTTGGACATTCAGGATTTGCTCTAAACATTGTGGAACCCAATTTCTGTAATCTCAATCTATTTGCCGAGAGGGGAGGGGAGTTCCTTGTTTCGTACCCTGATTTCATCGCAAAAGCACTGAAAATCAAGATGATAATCTTCGATTGGGACGGTGTTTTCAACGGTGGGTTCAAGGGCGACGGGGTATATTCCCCTTTCTCGGAGGTAGATTCTATGGGATTAAACATGCTCCGTTTCGGATACCAAATGCTGACGGGCAACATCCTGCTCGCCGGCATTATATCCGGCATGGACAACAAGAATACCGAACTCTTTGTCCGCCGCGAACACCTTGATTTTAAGTGTCTTGGATTCAAGGACAAGAACGAAGGCTTTAAGATAGTTTTGCGCGATTTTGATGTCAAACCCGACGAGGTGGCATTTGTATATGACGACATATTGGACCTCACCGTAGCCGAACAATGCGGTCTGCGATTCCAAGTGCGCCACGATGCCGCCCCGATGTTTGCCAACTACGTGAAAAACAACCATTTGGCAGATTACGTAACGGCACAAGTAGGGGAGAGGCACGCCGTCCGCGAGGTGATGGAACTTCTTCTCGCCGCCATCGACAAATACGACGCCACGGTGGACAGCCGCACACATTTTGACTCTCAATATGCGGAGTACATCGGCAAAAGAAACGTGATTGTTGCCAAGGAATATTTGGCATCAAGGAGATATTAAAGTTTCGCCTGATACTAACAAAATTACAGTTTCGCCAACTCCTTCTTCAACTCCTCCACAGCGCATGGAATCTCGTCAAGATAAAACTGCACCAACGCCGAGTACTTCTCGGGCGATTCGTGATGTTCGGAGAGGCGTTGTAGTTCCTCCATCTTGTCGGCTACATTATTGATGCCCATCACGCGGGTAGTTGACTTGGCGATGTGCGCTGTGCGGCCTATCTCGTCGGAGTCGCCTGATAATTGAGCAACGATAAAACGCTGCTTGATTTCGTCCGCCTGTACAAAAAACAATTCTATCAACTGTTTCTTAGTGGCAACGTCGCCATCTGTGATGTCGTTAAGATATGTCAGGTCTATCATTTCTCTATTCATCATTTATAATGTGTAATTCATAATCGGCCATCCGGCAAAGGCTCGATTATGAATTATACATTATCTGTTATACAATCAAATTTGTTTCACCGGATTAGTTAAACTAATGCTTAAAGCGTGTCAGCATTAGTAGCATCAGTACTATTATTTTGTTCTATAGTTGTAATTTTCAGTTTTTCGCCGCTTTCGTCAACGTCAGCCAAAATCTCGTCGCCTTCCTTGACTTCTGTTTCGAGTAGCACCTCTGCAAGTTCGTCCTCCAAGTATTTTTGGATGGCGCGTTTGAGCGGACGCGCACCAAACTTGGGATCGTAGCCCTTGTCGGAGAGAAAATCCTTAGCCTTATCTGTGAGTGTAAGGTGGTATTTGTGTTCCGCAATGCGCTTAAAGAGTCCGTCGAGTTCGATGTCGATAATCTTGTGGATGTCCTCGCGGGAGAGCGAATTGAATGTAACAATGTCGTCAATCCTGTTAAGGAACTCCGGCGAAAAAGCTTTTTTGAGAGCCTTGTCAACTATCGCCTTGTTATTTTCGTCGGGATTGCTGTCGCCGCTGCCAAAACCAAGACCGTGTCCATAGTTTTGGATGTCGCGTGCGCCAATGTTGGATGTCATTATTATAATAGTGTTCTTGAAATCCACTGTCCTGCCGCCGCCGTCGGTGAGCCTTCCCTCGTCAAACACCTGCAAGAATATATTGTAAGTGTCGGGGTGCGCCTTCTCTATTTCGTCGAGAAGGATGATGGAATATGGCTTGCGGCGCACTTTTTCGGTCAACTGACCGCCCTCCTCGTAGCCGATGTAGCCCGGAGCCGCGCCGATAAGCCTTGATACGGAATATTTTTCCATGTACTCGCTCATGTCGATGCGGATGAGTGAATCCTTGCTGTCAAACATGTATTCGGCTAACACCTTGGCTAACTGCGTCTTGCCCACGCCCGTAGGTCCAAGGAAAATGAACGTGCCGATGGGACGGTTGGGGTCTTTAAGACCGATACGGTTGCGCTGGATGGCCTTCACCACCTTATCCACAGCCTCGTCCTGTCCGATTACCTTGCCTTTGAGTGCCTCGCGCATCTTGCGGAGACGCTGACCTTCCGCCTCGGCAATCCTTGTAACAGGTACGCCACTCATCATCGCTATCACTTCCTCGATGTTGCTTGCGTTCACAGTGTCACGTTTCTGTGATAGTTCCTTGTCCCATTTCTCTTGTTCGGCAGCGAGAAGTTTATTGAGTTCGCTCTCTTTGTCGCGGAAACTTGCCGCCAACTCGAAGTTCTGACTGTCAACGGCTTTCAACTTCTGCTCCTTGATGCCCTGAATCTGTTTTTCGATTTCGTCGATGCGTTCAGGGACGCTTATTTTGGTAATGTGAACCCGCGAACCCGCCTCGTCCATCGCGTCTATCGCCTTGTCGGGCAGGCAACGGTCGCTTATGTAACGGTCGGAGAGTTTTACACACGCCTCTATCGCCTCCGGGGTGTAATTGACGTTGTGGTGGCTCTCGTATTTGTCCTTGATGTTGTTGAGAATGGTGATGGTCTCTTCTACCGAAGTAGGCTCCACGATTATTTTTTGGAAACGACGCTCCAATGCGCCGTCCTTCTCTATGGTTTCGCGGTACTCATCCAAGGTTGTTGCGCCGATGCACTGTATCTCGCCACGCGCCAGGGCAGGTTTGAGCATATTGCTTGCGTCGAGTGCGCCGCTATTGCCCGCGCCCACGATGTTGTGGATTTCGTCTATGAAGATTATAACATTCTTATTATGAGAGAGTTCGTTGATAATAGTCTTCATCCTCTCCTCAAACTGTCCACGGTACTTGGTTCCTGCCACTATCGCGCCCATGTCGAGAGACACCACACGTTTGCCGTACAAAACACGCGACACGTCCTTCTTTGCGATCTTGATGGCAAGTCCCTCCACGATAGCACTTTTGCCAACACCCGGCTCGCCAATGAGTACGGGGTTGTTTTTCTTGCGGCGACTAAGTATCTGTACAAGTCGCTCCACTTCTTTGGCGCGTCCTACAATTGGGTCGAGACGACCGTCCTCCGCCGCCTTGGTAAGGTCGGTGCCAAAATTGTCCAATACTGGCGTTTCGGTGCTTCCGTTGTTGTTTGGAGCATTGTTGCCATTGTTTTGGGCATTGTTGCCGTTCTTTGTATTGTCGTACTCATCGTCGTCGTCCTCGTCTTCGTCGGGGATGCCTGCCATGTCGAGTACGCGATAACGTTGCTCGTCGGCTTTATTATAGTATTTTTTGTATGTCATAATTGTCATTGTCCTTTTTGATGCCAAATTTAAACATAATGTTCCATATTGCAAAAATTATTTTATCATAATCTTATGTTAAACATATCTAAAAAATTTTCTGATGCAGATTCTAATTAATAAATTTGCCGCCAACAAAACTACTAAACGATAAAGTGGCACTTTTTTACCATCAAAAAACAGCGATGTTGACCATCGTGTTGCTATTGTTGGGATTTGCCGCCGCCAACGCACAGCAAAAAGTATATGAAGTGCGTGGTAGGCTCGTGAATCCCGATGGCGGCTCGGTGCAGTTTGCCCACGTGGTCAATATCAACAAATCTTCGGCGTGTATCAGCGACACGGCGGGACGGTTCAGGATTCTGATGCTCCGCAATGATACTGTTAAGGTGTCGTGCCTTGGCTACGAAATCACGGGGTTTGCCATCCACAACCTCGACCTCAGCGAAGACGACCACCTTGTGGAACTCGGCGATATTGCCCTGCAACCGCGTCTGTACGAACTTTCCACCGTAAGCGTCTATGCCGAGAGGTGGAAGTCTTTCCTCTACGACTACGAACAAGTGCCAGT
>CAMJWL010000093.1 GCA_946409405.1 uncultured Bacteroidales bacterium | reverse complement strand
GAGCGGCTCTGTAAACGCCGAATCCTTGCCAACCACCAACCCGATGGGTGGTATTGTGTAGGTGGAGTCCTCGAAGGACGTTATCATATAATAATAACGGTATGCCACATCCTGTTGTGTGCCGATGAGCGTGTCGGGCTTGGGCGCGGAAACCACTTCGAGCGTCGGTACGATGACGTTGTTGCGGAAAGTGGGCGGCGTAACCTTCTCGCCCTTAGTGGTTTGGACGGTGATGGTAAGTTTTGCTTGGCTCGCAAGTTCGATGACGTTGGAGTCAAGGTCGGCCTTTACTTTCTGCGCCATTGCAGATGACGGCAGGATGATTGCCGCCGCCACCGCCAATGCCTTAATGTATTTTGTTATCTTGCTCAAAGCCAATTTCATGGTTTTTAATTAATAAAAAGTTATCTCGCTGTGTCAGCGCGATTTAAAGAGTTTGATGAGGGGCTTTACGTAGTCGTCGCCGTTGGCGATGGCGACATCCTGCACGCCCGCACGTAGGAACGTGTTTTCGAGTTTTTCGCGTCGTTCCCGCGCCGCTTTTACGATGTTGTCGCGCACCGTGCGGCTCGACGTGTCCACAAGCATTTTGCGCCCGGTCTCCGCGTCCTGCATATATATAAGTCCCACGTTGGGGAACTCCTCGGTTTCGCGGCGGTCATAGACGTTGAGCGCGAGGAGGTCGTGCTTGTGTCCGGCAATGCGGAGCGCGTCGCTAAAATCGGGGCATACAAAGTCGCTTATCATAAAGACCGTGCTGCGTTTTTTGATGACGCTCGTAAGATACTGCAACGCCATTGCCGCGTTGGTGCCTTTGCCTTGTGGTTCGAAGGTGAGCAACTCTCTGATAATACGAAGGATATGCTGCCGTCCCTTTTTTGGCGGGATAAACTTCTCTATGATGTCGGAGAAGAAGATTACACCTATTTTGTCGTTGTTGCTGATTGCCGAAAACGACAGGCAGGCGGCTATTTCAGTTACAAAGTCGCGCTTGGTGGTCTCCTCCGAGCCAAAGTCCAACGAACCCGAAACGTCCACAAGGATTATCACGGTGAGTTCGCGCTCCTCCTCAAACACCTTAATATAAGGCTTGTCGAACCGCGCCGTTACGTTCCAATCGATGTTGCGGATGTCGTCGCCGTACTGGTACTCGCGCACCTCGCTAAACGACATACCACGCCCCTTGAACGCGCTGTGGTACTCGCCCGCAAAGAGGTGGGTGCTAAGCCCGCGTGTCTTTATCTCGATTTTACGAACCTTCTTTATGATGTCTGATGTTTCCATTTTTATGGTACTTGTACGGCGTTGAGGATTTCGCTGATGATTTCCTCGGTGGTGATGTTTTGGGCTTCGGCTTCGTAGGTGAGGCCGATGCGGTGGCGCAATACGGGATGGCAAACGGCGCGGACGTCTTCGGGGCGCACAAAGCCACGGCGTTTTAAGAACGCGCAAGCCTTGGCAGCCTTGGCGAGCGAAATGCCGGCACGGGGCGAGCCGCCAAAACTTATCAGTTCCTTGAATTTTTCGAGACCGTACTCTTCGGGGTTGCGGGTGGCGGACACGATGTCCACTATGTATTGCTCAATTTTTTCGTCGATATATACTTCCTTCACCAACTTGCGGGCGCGGATGATGTCGTCGGCGGTGAGCATCTGCGTCGGCTTGGGAAATTCGCCGGTGATGTTCTGGCGGATGATGAGTTTTTCCTCGTCCTTCTTGGGGTAGGAAACAATTATCTTCAACATGAAACGGTCAACCTGCGCTTCGGGCAGCGGATACGTACCTTCTTGTTCCACAGGGTTTTGGGTGGCGAGTACGAGAAACGGGTCGTCGAGTTTGAAGGTTTCCTCGCCGATAGTTACCTGATGTTCCTGCATGGCTTCGAGCAATGCCGACTGCACTTTTGCGGGGCTTCGGTTGATTTCGTCCGCCAAGATGAAGTTGGCGAAGATGGGGCCTTTCTTTACGATGAACTCCTCGTTTTTCTGCGAGTAAATCATCGTGCCTATGAGGTCTGCCGGCAAGAGATCCGGCGTAAACTGTATGCGGTTGAATTTTGACTTGATAATCTGCGACAACGTTTTGATTGCCAACGTCTTGGCGAGACCCGGCACACCTTCCAGGAGGATGTGTCCGTCGCTAAGGAGACCGATGAGGAGGCCTTCGGTCAATTGTTTCTGACCGATGATTACCTTGCCCATCTCCATGTTTACCATATCGACAAAGCCGCTTTCGCGTTCAATCTTTTCGTTAAGTTCTCTAATATCAACTTTTTGGTCCATTTTTGTAATGTTTTAGAATGACGGTTGCAAAAGTATTAATTTTACACTTAATTCTGTACGCCAATAAATCATATTTAGCGTAAATTAACGTTTTTTTGTACATACCAAACAAAGGTGCAAATTTTAGCAAAAAGTTGGAAGATTTATTTTGAATTGTCGTAGATATTTGCCAATTTTGTGGCGTATATTAACATTAGACAATCATGCAGCCAACAATATTACAAATAACTTCACTTATATTAGTGGGTATAATGCTTGGAGAGGCCATTTTCCATGCGATACTCATCTTCATAGGGGAGCGCAAACTCCTGCACACCATGTACGTACTTGTGTTTATGTCGATGGCGCTTGTGCTCGGCTACAACCATGAGTACGGACTTCTGGCATCGATAACGCCCGGCTATGACTACAACAGCGTATGGCACATGTTTGTGCTGTACGTTGCGCCAAACATGTACATCGTTGGCACTACATTTCTCTTTGCGCTGATGCCGAGGTTCAGGAAGGTGAGCCACTCGCTGATGGTGGGGCTGTCGGCTACGGCGTTGGCGGTTGGCATATTGCTGAGTGTGACTGGTGAGGCGTTCCGCGACGTGCTACTGTCGATTAATACGGGCGTGTTGTTTGCATATTACGCATACGTGATGATACATCTGATACGTGTCAATGACGACCGTATCAAAGGCACAGCGACAATTTTGGTATTTTTTTCGTGTTACGTGGTGTTTATCGTGTTCACGTCGATATTGGCGTTCCAACAGAGCACAAACCTTTGGAAATATTTTATGATAGGCAGCGTATTCCCTGTAATACTTAGTTTTATGATGATATTCAGGAGGTTTCATGCGATGATGCAGGTCACAAGAAACAAGGATCTTACCAGGTCCAACGAACTCGAAAAGCGCATGGAGGAACTCGAATATGCCAACGATTCCAAGGACAAGTTTTTCTCTATCATAGCCCACGACCTCAAAAGTCCCATCAGTAGCATCAAGACCCTCTCCGAGATATACACGGAGGAGGCGGCTACGGTGAGGGATCCGCATTTTACGGAACTTGCCACCGCCCTGCGCGAGAGCATCGACAGCCTTTGCGACTTACTTGATGACCTTCTCTCGTGGTCGCGCTCGCAAATTGGCGCAATACAGTACATGCCGTCCTACATAGAGATTGACGATCTTGTGCAAAACACCAAGCGTATCCTGCATCCGCTCTGCGTTGCCAAAAACATCGAGATAAAGACCACCATCAACGACCGCGAAAAAATCTACGGCGACCCTAACATGGTGCAGACCATATTGCGCAACCTCTTGACAAACGCCATAAAATTCTCATACAGCGATAGTTGCATATTGTTGGATTTTAGCGCGGAAGGTTTTTACAGCGTCATCAAGGTAACAGACAACGGCATCGGCATGAGCCACGAGGAACTCAGCAACCTCTTTAAGATAGACAAGATTCCCGCCCGCGTAGGTACCAACAAGGAGTCGAGCAACGGCCTTGGTCTGATAGTTTGCCACGAATTTGTGCAGAAACACGGCGGCACGATAGAAGTGGAGGCGGAAGAAGACCTCGGCACCACCGTAATTGTCAAATTGCCCTTCATGCGCTACAACATCAAATAAAATAAGCGCGTATTTACCAGCACCCAATAAAAAAGCGGGATATGATATCGCATCACGTCCCGCCCAAAAAAATGAAAAATGAAAATGAAAAATATTTATTTACCTTAGTTTAAAAACCTGAATAATTTACTACATAAATTGTGCCAAAAGGCGCAGCAAATGCAATGATTTTAACGTCCAAGATATTGTTTAACAAAGTGCTGAAAACCTACACGGGGATTACTCTGTGGCCTTTTATAGTACTGAAGGACACTGAGCGCGAAGTAGGGCAGGGGCGTTATCAGGTGCTTATCAACCACGAGCGCATACACCTGCGTCAACAAGCGGAGATGTTGGTGGTGTTTTTTTATGTGATGTACGCCTTTTATTATATGCGCAACAGATTTCGCGGACAGCCGCATTGGTCTGCCTACCGCAATATCCCCTTCGAGCGCGAAAGTTACGAAAAAGAAGGCGACCTCAATTACCTTAAAAATCGAAAATTTTGGCAGTGGCGAGAGTTCGCGTGAATCTTTTTTTCTTTAAATTTGTGGTAACAAAAAGCCGTCGTAAGGCGGTCAATTACAATAATTTCGTTATCAGTGAAAAAAATTGTGGCAAAAATTTTGGATAATGGAAATTAATTAATAACTTTGGCGCGAATAAGTATAAATGATTGAAAATATGGAGACTAACTCTAACACATTGGAAAACAACGAATTGGAGGCTCTTAGGATAGAACCTACATTTGCCACGCCCGCCGTAGTGATGGACGCGGAGAATGGTGTATTTAGGATAACGGGCAATTCGTACCCCGAAGATCCGTTGCCGGTTTATGTTCCCGTGATAGATTGGTTTAGAAAATACGCGCAGCATCCCTTGCCGCGCACAGTTTTTGAGTTTAAATTCAAGTATTTTAGCACCGCGTCAACTCAGTTGATATTCGAGTTGTTTAGGATGCTCGAAGAGATTTTCAACAACAAATACGAAGTTCTCGTCCGTTGGTTTTATTCTGCCGACAACGACGAAATCCACGAAAACGGCATAGATTTTTCGAGCCTGTTTGAGATGCCTTTTGAGGTGGTGGAGGTTCCAAGCGAACATCCGGAAGACGATTAAAATTCACAATTCATAATTAATCATTCATAATGCATAATTCATAATTGGGCTTCCGCCGGATGGCAATTATGAATTATGCATTATGTATGCATTTATTTCACGTATTTCATCATCAGTTTGGTGTCCTCAAACATCGTTACAAGGCAGAGTACGAAGAGCAATGTCTCGGAGTTTGCCTTGGTTTCGGCGACGTTGACAAAGTTCATAAACTTGTCGGCGGGTACGGTGATGTGAAACTCGTGTTCACTAAACTTCATTTCCATCGAAATTGTTTCGCCCGAATGGTTGAAGGTGAGAGTCAGGTTCTTATGGTCGCTGGAACAGGAGTAAGTGCCTTCAAAATTCTTGCCCGAAATCCTCTGATAAAACGTGCCATCGTCCTTGAACACGAGCGTACTGCCCGCCCTGAAACCTACTTTCAGGAGCGACGAACCCATCTTCTTCTCCAATTTCTCCGGCGAATTGAGTTGTTTTTTCACATTTTCTGCTGATTCGGGATGTAGCGTTGTAGCGGCGTACTTCCACGAACCAATAATAGGATCCTTGGGCGGCTCTGCGTCGCCCTTGTTTTGCGCGGTTGCGTTGATTGCTGCCGTACACATTAGTAGGGCTGCTATCAAGAGTATTTTGATAGTTTTCATGGTTGCAAAATGTTTTTTTTAATAGTTTTTGGAATTTGCATCAAAATTTGTTCCAAAACTCTGTCAACATTACCCTAATTGTCGCTTACTTTACCATCCAAACTTTTAGCGAAATGTATCCTTGTCCAAATCCTGGGACGCAGACAAAGAGAGCGTTGTTGAGCCAGGCGTATTTGCTGTCGTTTGGCGCGTCGAATTTTGGCGCGGCGCGGAAGTAAAACTGCGGGTTGCCATTGGCATCCTTGCCCGAAACAATGAGTCCAGTGTTACGGATGTGGATGTTGACACCGTCGTCGGTCTTGATGCAGTAGATTGCCTCTAACTCATTGCGGGAGTGTTGGTGGTCAACATACTGATAGTCAGCACCGCCGCTCAACACAGTTCCTTTGAGTTTTGGACCCTCGAATGTGCCGCCAGTGATTGGTATCACCACGCGCTCGCCGTGCGACGTGTTGCCACACGAAAAAGGCGCGTCGCATATTACCTTCAATTCCATAACATACTCCAAATCAGGAGGTTTTGGCGCGTCGTTCTGCGCAATTGCCGAGAGTGCGAAGATCAGCAAACAGGCTATTGATAATAATATTTTTTTCATTTTGGTAATCGGTTTTTGTGGTTATTTTAATCCTTCTTCAATTTCAACGTCGTCGGTGCCAACGCGGGCTTCGATGTTGCCTTTGATGAGTTCTACGTTGAGGTTCTCGATGGGAGTGAGTTTCACTGCGCCGTTGTTGTTGAGGGGTTTGTACCACGGCTGCTTGGAGAAGTATGCTTTGAGGTCGGCAGAACTGAACACGTAGCCATGACGAGCGTAAATCTCGTTGCGCATTATCCTCAGCAAATTAGAATCGAAGAACCACAACATCGCCTCGTTCACTACTTCGTCGCTCAGACAAGTCCAACGGCCGTTGGGCGACACGTTTTTGAGTTTGTGCCAGATTTGGCTTGGTACTGTGCCTTCCTCGCCGTCGGTGATGTTGTAGAGGTTGATGCCCGTGGTGGATACCACCCACCAATACGTAACGTAATCAATCTCAACCAAGAACGGGTCGGAGGGATCGGTGGTCATCATCACTTTTTTGCCGCCAATGGTTACATTCTCGTCGTTGAAATTGTATTTGGTGCCTTGTTCGTCCACGTAGTCGCCATTGAGAATCATGGAGACGCCCCTTACGGTTTCAGGCTCGTAGAAGTCGTCCTTCACGTAGAATTTGAGGATGTTGCCCTTATTGTCCTTAAACAGAAGGAGTTCTTTATCGCCCATTTTGCGATATTCGGCGGTTGGGGTTGAGGAGAAGTCGGAGTCGGAACCGTTGCTCGTTACCGAATACTGATTGTTGCCGGTCTTATTGAGGGTAACGCCGTCACCGTACATATCGAACTTGAAAGTATTGCCCGATGCGGAGATGCATTTCAATTCTTCTGATGAACGAAACCATGAGGTTCCGTTTCCAATCTGCGCGTTAGCAACGCCTACGGTCGCAATCATCGCTGCCAATAAGTAAAGTATTCTTTTCATAATGATTTGGTATTTATTTTTGATTGCCAAATTTAATAAAAATATAAAACGATGGCAAAACTTTTTGAGATTTTTTTTTCACAGAAAAACCCCGCCATCGATTGATGTACGGGGTTATAGATATATCGTTTTCCAAACGATTGTCAATTGTCAATTGCTACTTCACCTCCCAGATGTCGTTAGTTTCGAGCAACTCAGCGAAGTTGTGATACTTCTTGGCTGCCTTGATTTCGTCGATTTGGGCGTTAACGGCGTCGTCGTATGTGGGCGCGTCAACATCGCGGATTACGCCGAGGGCGATGGGGAAGTCGGGGCCTTCCATAAGAGCGAGTTTGAGTTGGAGGGTGTTGTCCTCGCAGTGTGCGTCGTGTACGAGAACGTCGTCCATTGTGTAGCCGTCTTCGCCAATCGTCACCACCTTGATGCCAAAACCGTCCTGAACGAGGCCTTTTTCGTTGTTTTCGCCGAAGACCATCTTCTCGCCGTGGCGGAGGTAAATGGCGTTTTTCAAGCGGCCTGCCTTGTCATATACGGAGTCGTGGGTGCCGTTGTTGAAGATGACGCAGTTTTGGAGAATCTCGCAGACTGCCGCGCCCTTGTGAGCGTGGGCGGCTTTGAGGACTTCGATTGTTGCCGGGGCGTCGGTGGCAACGGCGCGTGCGAAGAAGTGTCCCCTTGCGCCAAAAGCCAATTCTGCCGGACGGAACGGATCTTCAACTGTGCCGTAAGGGCTTGACTTGCTGACGAATCCACGCGGTGAGGTGGGGGAGTACTGACCCTTGGTCAAACCGTAGATGCGGTTGTTGAGAAGAATCATTTTGAGGTCGATGTTACGACGCTGTGCGTGGATGAAATGGTTGCCGCCGATAGCGAGACCGTCGCCGTCGCCCGAAACCTGCCATACGGAGAGTTTGGGGTTGACAACCTTGCAGCCCGTTGCAATTGCAGCCGCACGGCCGTGGATGGTGTTCATACCGTAGGTAGCCATATAGTGGGGCAGACGCGACGAGCATCCAATGCCCGAAATCACCGCCGTATCCTCAGGAGCGACACCTATCTCCGCCATCGCTTTCTGCAACGAGGCAAGGAAAAAGTGGTCGCCACAGCCGGGACACCAACGCGGCTGTCCTTTCTTGAAATCGTTTTGTGTATATTCGCTCATTTTATTATTTCCGATTTGATGATTTGTTGATTACCAAAACCTATTTTGCATAAATTTCGTTGAAAGCGTCAACGAGTTCGCTTACTACAAACGGCTGACCTTTTACCTCGTTGAATTGGAACGGCACAAAACCGTCCACTTTCATACGGAGGTAGCCCGCAAACTGTCCGAGGTTTTGCTCGGCAACTACCACTTTCTTGAATTTCTTCAAGACCTCGGCGGTGTTTTTGGGCAACGGGTTGATGTACTTGAACTGTGCGAGGGCCACCTTCTTGCCGGCGGCGCGCATCTCGTCCATTGCGGCGTGGAGGTGTCCGTAGGTGGAGCCAAAACCAACTATGAGCAATTCTGCGTCTTGGTCGCCAAGCACCTCAACGTCGGGAACGGCGATTTTGGCGATTTTCTCGGCACGTTTGCGGCACATAAGGTCGTGGTTTTCGGGGTTGGTGGAGATTGCGCCGGTTTTGTCGTCCTTTTCGAGGCCGCCAAGGATGTGCGTGAATCCCTTCCTGCCCGGTACTGCCCAATAGCGTACCATTTCCTCGTTCCTCATATAAGGTGTCCACTTGCCGAGAAGGTCTTCCGGCACGTAGGGAGGATTGATGGCGGGATAGTCGGCGAGGTTGGGGAGTTTGAATGCTGCCGAACCGTTGCCGAGGAATGCGTCCGTGAGAAGAATCACGGGGGTCATATGTTCGAGGGCAATCTTACAAGCGTCGTAAGCCGCGTCGAAACAGTCGGTGGGGCTGAGGGCTGCGATAACGGGCATTGGCGATTCGCCGTTGCGACCGTAGAGAGCCTGCAAGAGGTCTGTCTGTTCAGATTTGGTGGGCAAACCCGTTGCGGGGCCGCCGCGCTGTACGTCGAGTACTACCAAAGGAAGTTCCAAGATGACAGCCAAGTTCATAGCCTCGGATTTCAGGCAGATGCCAGGGCCCGAAGTTGATGTAGCCGCCAATGCGCCCGCGAACGATGCGCCGACAGCCGAGGAGCAACCTGCGATTTCGTCCTCGCACTGCACAGTGATAACGTCCAAAGACTTGTGCTTGGAGAGTTCGTGCAAGATGTCGGTGGCGGGAGTGATGGGGTAGGAGCCGAGGTAAAGACGGAGACCTGCCTTCTCAGCCGCTGCAATAAGACCGTATGCTGTGGCCTTATTGCCGGTGATATCCATATAACGTCCCTTAACCTTGTTTTTGGATTCGATGCGATATACGTTGGTGGCACTGCTGTGCGTATTGTGTCCGTAGTCGTAACCTGCCTGAATTACTTTTATATTAGCCTCGGCAACGCCCGGCTTCTTTGCAAACTTGTCTTTGAGGAAGTTGAACGCGATTTCGAGGTTGCGGTCGAAGAGCCAACATACCAAACCGAGGGCGAACATATTGCGGCATTTGAGGATGCTCTTGTTGTCCATACCCGAATCGGCGAGGCAGTCCTTCACCATCGAGGTGAGGGGGCAGCGGATAACGCGGTCGGGGTCGATTCCCATTTCGCCGAGGTAGTCTTCGGTGGCAAACTGCGCCTTCTGCAAGTCGGCAGACTTGAAACTATCGGTATCGACGATAATAGTTGCATTAGGCTTTGCATATTTATACTGAGTTTTGAGGGCTGCGGCGTTCATAGCCACAAGCACGTCGCATTTGTCGCCCGGAGTGTAAACTTTTTCCGCGCCGATATGCACCTGAAAACCCGAAACGCCTGTCAACGAACCCTGAGGTGCGCGAATGTCTGCGGGATAGTCGGGGAAGGTGCTGATGCTGTTACCAACAGTGGCAGAGATAGTCGAGAAGATGTTGCCGGCGAGCTGCATACCGTCGCCCGAATCTCCCGAAAACCTGACAACCACACTGTCCAAATTTTCTATTTTCAAATTTTCTGACATAAGTTCTTTGTTTTAAAATTGATGACGCAAAGATAAGGTTTATTCTTTAATTAATTATTAAATATTGCATTTTTTTTGGATATTTTTTCAGGGGATTAAGGGTTTTACGTATATAATAACAGCAATTTCGCCCAAAAGTCTCTTGCATACAAGATAAAAACACCCCAAAAGTCTCTTGTATATAAGATAAAAACACCCCAAAAGTCTCTTGTATATAAGATGAAAATAGCCCAAAAGTCTATTGTATATAAGATAAAAATACCCAAAAAGTTTCTTGTATATAAGAAACTTTTTGTATATTTGCGGAAAATTTATTGCTATGAACAAAGAGTTAGTAAGAAATATAATCGTTGAAAATCAACAACTTATAAAGTCTGTTGACTTGGTGGAGCGTCCTATGGATTTTGAGGACAAAGGAAACTATGTGTTTGTAGGTGTCCGACAGGCGGGAAAATCGTATATGCTGTTTCAAAGGGCTAAACAATTATTGAAAGCCGGTTACGTCATCGACCAAATTGTCTATATCAGTTTTGATGACGAGCGCATCAATGATATAAAATCGAGCGAACTTGACATAATCTTACAGGCTCATAGACTTTTGACGGATTTGAAGCCGGTCTTGTTCCTCGACGAAATACAGAACATTGACGGATGGGAACATTTTGCCCGTCGCCTTGCCAACGAAAAATACACAGTGTATATCACAGGCAGCAATGCAAAAATGCTGAGTCGCGACATTCAGACAACGTTGGGCGGAAGATATTGGGACGTTGCGGTTTATCCGTTTTCGTTCACTGAATTTTTGAAAGCAAAAAACGTCAAATTGGAAAAAAATTGGCAGTTTTCAAAAACTCAGGGAACTGTGGCGCGTGTGTTTGAGGAATACTTTTATTTTGGAGGATTTCCCGAATTGCTGCAAATCAAGGCCAAGAGACAGTGGTTGACAAATATTTACAACAAGATTTTTTTCAGCGACATCGTGGTGCGCAATTCGGTAAGGAGCGAAGACGCACTGCGAATCACCGTGAAAAGACTTGCCGCGTGCGTAATGCAGCCGACGTCTTACAACAGGCTTACCAACCTGATTAAAGCGACCGGAATCAATACCAACGGCTCAACGGTTGCTAATTTTGTACAATATTTAAAAGATGCCTGCCTCCTAATTTCCATCGAAAACTTCGCAGACAAATTCGTTGAAAAACAGACCACTAAGAAACATTATTTTGTTGACAATGGTATTTTGAACCTATTTTTGACGAATCCCGAAACGGAACTTTTGGAGAATATTTGCGCCATTTTTTTGTACAAAAAATATGACAACGGATTGTACTATTTTAACAAGAACATTGAGGTTGATTTTTTTGTGCCTGACGAAAAACTTGGCGTTCAGGTGTCGTATAGTATTGATGACGACGAAACCCGTAAACGTGAACTTAAAGCATTGGTCGCTCTCAACAACTATATACCGCTGAACCGTGCATTGGTCATCACCAAAAACACGGAGAAAATTGTTGAATACGATGGACTTAGGATTGAGATTTTGCCTGTATGGAAATGGTTGGCGACCTAAAACCTCTTCCCGCCGCTAAACCTTCCGCCAATTTCGCCGTCAAACTTCCGAAACTAACACAAAATAAGATGAAAAAAATACTTCTAACTCTTGCGGCAATTGCCGCAGTATTTTCGCTGAGCCAATGTTGCAGCGGCGACGGCGAAAAATGTAAAAAGGGCGCAGATTGTCAGAACGCCGAACAATGCTGCAAAGGCGGTGAAAACCAAGTGGTTAAAGCGATAATGGATCGTCGCAGCATCCGCAAGTACAAGGACACTCCCGTTGAGCACGAGAAACTTGAAACCATCGTTAAATGCGGCATCAACGCTCCGAGCGGTATGAACAAACAGCCGTGGGAAATCCGTGTGGTGGAAAGTCAGGAACTCATCAACCAAGTTAACGAGGTCTATAAAAAGGCTAATGCCGAGGCTGTTGCCAAAGATCCGGACTTCAAAAATATGTTCCGCAACGCTCCCAACATCATTTGCGTTGCCGCCGAAAACAACGCCGGACTCGACTGCGGACTTCTTGGCGAAAATATGATGCTCGCCGCACAGTCGATGGGTCTCGGCACATGCTGCCTCGGCGGTCCCGTGAGGTTCATCAAAGACAACGCCGACGCAAAATTCTTCCTTGACAAACTCGGATTTTCAGAAGGTTACGACCTGATTTACATCCTTGCCATCGGCTATCCCGACGAATCCCCCGCCGCCAAGCCGAGGGACGAAAGCAAGATTCAGTACATCAAATAAACGTACAAAATTCCCTAAAATTCCGGCACGGGTTCGTTATAAAGTTTTGTAAAAACCTCCCGCGCCGGAATATATATTATGTTGCCATTCTCATCGCTCTGCACAACAGTTTGGTTAAGCATCGTCTTCTGTTTCAGCGTTTTATATTCGGCAATTTCCAAAGCACGGTCGATAGAGATTGAATCACCAACCTTTTCTATTACAAACGGTGAAGCGTGTGTATGTTTTCCATTTTCAAAATCAATACGTATAAAAGTGTCCACAAAATCATAAAGACCGTTAGTCTTTGCCTCGTCAATAATATGCTGATAGTCTTCCTTTGACCCGTTA
>CAMJWL010000092.1 GCA_946409405.1 uncultured Bacteroidales bacterium | reverse complement strand
CAACACCAATTCGTCGTTCCCCTGCAACGGCGGATATAGGCTTGGAAGGCACGTCGTCAAGTGCCACCACGCGGGATCGTTGGATTTGGTAAGTTCAATACAACACTCTTGCAACGCATATTACTGCTATGAGTTCACAAAACTCATCGCCGACCCGAAGTACAAGCGTGCAGATTCGGCTTACAGCAATTGGCGGAGGAGGGTGCAGTCGTTTGGTCTTGGCACCAAACTCGGCAGCGACCTCAATCAAGAGTCGGGCGGCATCCTGTATTCCAAGGATTATTACAATAGATACTATGGCGAGGGGCATTGGGGCGGTTCCACTATCATATCGCTGAGCATTGGGCAGGGCTAATTGGGTTTTACGCCGTTCCAAATATGCAACGCCTGCGCCACCATTGCCAACAGAGGTTATTATATTATCCCCCACATTGTCAAGAAGATAGAGGGGGAGGAGTCGATAGACCCGAAGTATCTCGAAAAACACGATACCGGCATACAGCGCGATTATTTTGAGACCGTTATCCAGGGCATGTACCAGGTTTGCGAGATGGGTACGGGACGTTCGGCGCGTGTGCCTGGCGTAGAAGTATGCGGCAAGACCGGCACTGCGCAAAACCCACACGGCAAGGATCACTCGATTTTTGAGGCGTTTGCACCCCGCGAAAACCCAAAAATCGCCATCGCAGTATATGTGGAAAACGGCGGTTTTGGTGCCACATACGCCGCCCCGATTGCCGGTCTGATGATAGAAAAATATCTTACCGACACGGTAACGCGCAAGGACGTGGAGGCGCGGATTTGCAATGCAAATTTGCTTGACCCGAATGCGCAGATGAAATAGGAATGAGAAATGAGGAATGAGGAATGAGGAAAGAGGAAAATCAAAAATCAAAAAATCAACAAATCAAAAATCAAAAATCAAAAATCACAAAAAATTGAAAAATGAAACAACGCGGAGCAAACATATTTTTGTCGCTTGATTGGGTGGTGTTTTTGATATACACCGCGCTCCTCTTCATGGGGTGGGGCAATATCTATGCGGCATGTTACGACGATACTCACGACAGCATTTTTGATTTTGGCATGCGCTACGGCAAGCAACTCATTTGGATTGGCGTGTCGTATGTGATTGCGGTACTGATAATGGCGTCCAACTTCCGGCTGTATTCTGTGCTGTCGTATTTAATATATGGGTTTATGATATTGTTGCTGGTGGCGGTGCTTGTGGTTGGCACCAAGACCAACGGCGCACGATCGTGGTTTGAGATAGGCCCATTGAAGATTCAACCGGCTGAGTTTGCCAAGTTTGCCACGGCTTTGGCGTTGTCTAAACTCATGTCGGCGTTCAACTTCGACATCAAAAAGCCCAAAAACCTTTTTATGGCTGTTGGCATACTCGCCCTGCCCGCCATACTGATTTTGTTGCAGCCCGACATGGGTTCGGTGTTGGTGTATTTTAGCATGATATTCGTCTTTTACCGCGAGGGACTGTCGAGCATTTTCCTGTGGCTCGTGGTGATGGGCATTGCGATTTTTGTGAGTACGTTGCAATATCCGCTTTTTGCCGTGATGATAGGCCTTGTGCTTGTGGCGGGCGTATGGTATTTGGCTTTTGGACATTCGATGAAGGAGGTGCTAATAGCGTGGGGCGCGGTGGCGGTTTTGACGGCTTTGCTGTGGGTTGTAAGCCATTTTGGGTTCAACGACAAGTTTGCTCTCCACAAGTTGATAGTGGGTGCGTGTGCGTTGCTGTTGCCCGCCGTGGTGGCGTATAGTTATATGCAGCGGACGTGGACTGCCACGTTTGTTTGGCTCGGACTTATTGCGTGTTTCGCGGTGGTTTTTTCCGTTGATTTTGTGTTCAACAACATTATGACCGACCACCAACAGACGCTTATCCGTGTGTTTCTTGGTCTCGAAGTGGACCCAAAAGGCACGGGTTACAATGTGGAACAGAGCAAGATAGCCATTGGTTCGGGCGGCCTGTGGGGCAAGGGATATTTGCAGGGTACGCAGACCAAATTTAATTTTGTGCCAGAACAGGCTACCGACTTCATCTTCTGCACGGTGGGCGAGGAGTGGGGCTTTGTAGGTTCCACGGTGGTGATTATTCTGTTTGTCTGTCTGATTCTCAGGTTGATATATTTGGCAGAATTGCAGAGGTCGGTGTTTGCGCGTATTTATGGATATTGCGTGGCTTCGATACTCTTCTTCCACGTTGCCATCAATGTCGGCATGACGATAGGCCTTGTGCCAGTGATAGGCATCCCGTTGCCATTTTTCAGTTATGGCGGCAGTTCGCTGTGGTCGTTCACGGTGCTTTTGTTCATATTTGTAAGGATGGATGCCTCGCGAGATGAGTTGCTGTAAAAAATTATTCTACTAATCCTTCGGCAATGTGCAAAAATATTTGTACCTTTGTCGTCGTTTTGGATAGCCAAAATAGATATATAGTTTGATAATGCGTTGTCTAATGCTAATATCAAGTATGAAAAATGCACTGGATTTGCCTCCTTTGCCCTCCCCGAAGCGGATGCTCAAAAACAGGGGTGTCGGTAAGGTATGCGCCATGCGAAGAAAAAGTTACAAATTAATATAAACCTAAACTTTCGCAAGTGTTTTAAGTGATTAAAAATCAATAAAAAAGGCAGCAATAAAATTTGTAAATATGCTGAAAATCAGTATATTTGTGTGTCAAAAAATCATACCGCCAGATAAAAATAAAAAAAAATCAAAGAAATATCAAAAATCTTTGTCGAAAATTTCGATAATTCAGCCAGTGTCATTTAATATATGAAGTGTTAGATTGAATAAGAAGTAATCGTTTGAAAAAAAATTTCATGCTCACTCTATCTTCTCTTCATATACTTGAGTTCCAAGCCGAATTATCACAAATTCCCTCTGGTAAGTATCTCATAAACACCATCAATGCCCATTCCTTCAATACTGCGCAAAATGATGATTTGTTTGCGGAGGCGTTGCAAAATGGCGATTATCTACTTCCTGATGGCGCAGGGATTTTGATGGCTTGCAAGTGGCTGAAAAACTGCCTAAGTCATCCTAAGGAGCGTATTACGGGGTGGGATTTGTTTGTATTTGAGATGCAGCGTCTTAATCAGAAAGGCGGCAAATGTTTCTTTATGGGCAGTAGCGAAAAGGTGCTTGGCCTTATTAAGGAACGGGCGGCTGTGCAGTATCCTAATATAGAAGTATTTACATATTCGCCGCCATACAAAAAAGAATTTTCTGACGAGGACAATGCGGCTATTGTTGCTGCTATTAATGCCGTAAATCCAGATTTGCTGTGGGTTGGAATGACAGCCCCTAAACAGGAGAAATGGGCATATAGCCATTGGAAAGAATTGAAAATCAATTGTCATTGTGGGGCGATAGGCACGGTTTTCGATT
This sequence comes from uncultured Bacteroidales bacterium, assembly GCA_946409405.1. Lineage (GTDB taxonomy): Bacteria > Bacteroidota > Bacteroidia > Bacteroidales > UBA3824 > UBA3824. The sequence goes on along the minus strand of CAMJWL010000092.1, from coordinate 9,451 downwards.
TTTTTGCGGGCACTTCGCGACGCGCTCCCAAATGGATGCAGAATCATTCTTTGGAATGGTTTTATAGATTGATTAATGAGCCGCGAAGGATGTGGCGAAGGTATCTAATCGGCAATCCTAAGTTTTTGTGGAATATTTTTAAAGAAAGAATTTCAAATTAGAAATTAAGAACCCGTTTTGTTTTTAACTTGAATTCTGCTGTTTTATTGTCAGAATTCAAATTCCCACATCGAACTCCACTTAATATTATTCATCCCATCACCACATCCAATACCATCATCATTGCAAAACCAATTGCAAATCCTATCGTTGCCACGTTGGAATGTTCGCCTTGCGAGGCTTCGGGGATGAGTTCTTCTATTACAACATAGAGCATTGCACCGGCGGCAAAGGGCAATAGATAAGGCATTGTGGCTGTGGCTGCCGATGCCAACAAAAGCACCAACGCGCCACCAATAGGTTCAACAATGCCGCTGAGACTGCCTACCATAAATGCTTTCCATCGGCTGTTGCCTGCGCTGCGGAGTGGCATCGAAATTATTGCGCCTTCGGGAATGTTTTGGATGGCAATGCCTAACGACAATGCCAACGCCCCCGCCGTGCTAAAATCTGCCGTAACCGCACCCGCAATTGCCACGCCAACAGCCATTCCTTCGGGAAAATTGTGGATAGTTACCGCCAACGCCAACATCGTGGTGCGCGAAAGATGGCTCTGTGGACCTTCGTGTCCGCCTTTTGGGTGAATGTGCGGCGTAATGTAATCGATGAGCAACAGAAATGCAAATCCGCCCAAAAATCCTATTACCACGGGCGTGATGTTGCCCATATCGATTGCCGGAATCAGCAGCGACCACACCGACGCCGCCACCATTACGCCCGATGCAAATCCCAAAAGTATTTTTTGGAACAATTCGGGCATATCTTTTTTCATAACAAACACAAATGCCGACCCTAAAACCGTGCCTGCAAATGGTATCAAAAGTGCTGTTAAAATGGCTTCTAACATAATTTTTCTTTTTTAATTTTGGTACAAAAGTATTATAATTGTTTTGCAACCGGGTTGCAATTTAACGAAAAAAAGACGTGGGCAGAGCGACACGTCTTTTTTGTTCAAAAATAAAATCAAACAAACAATCAAATCTTTTGAATATGTCTTAAATCAGAAAATTTTCTGATGCAAAGATAAGGTTGTTTTTGGACTGTTGCAATCACCAAAATCAGGTATTTTTGCCAAACATTTTTGCCCATCCCGCAGTGGAAAACTTCACATAATCGTTGGTGAATTTTTCAAGTTCCTCGTCTGAGAGGTCGTGGGAAACTATTTCGCCGATTATTGAGAGCGTCCACGCGCAGTTGGCGTGCAGGAAAAAGTTTGAGACATCGGTGTTGATGTCGGGATATTTCATCTTCATTTTTCCGAAAAACCACAGTATGTGCGCGGTGGTTCGGTCGGTGTAATTGTCGCGAAAATTGTTCATCGACGAGCCTTCCGAGCGGAAAAGTATCAGGCGGATAATGTCGCGGTATTTTTTGACCATTGCAATGAGTGCACGAGCCGTTTCGCGTTGAGAATCAGGGTTGAGCATATCGTCGATGTCGGTGTCGGCGGTGTGATGCTCGATGGTCATTGCGTTTGCGGCGTTCACAAACGGCATACAGACCTCGGTCATAAGTTCGTCTTTGTTTTTGTAGTAAGTGTATATGGTGCTGACACTTACGCCCGCATTTGAAGCAATGGTGCGCATTGAAGCATCGGAAAATCCTTTGTCCAAGAACTCCTTTTTCGCCTCGTCTAAAATCGACTTTCTTATGTTGTCTTTGAGAATCTGCATTGCCGTTGTGATATTTTTGACAAAAATACTAAAAAATACCGTCGTTGCAAATATTTACACCGCTTTTCCGTCTTTAATCGTGATAATTTTGTTCGCGCCTTGGATTGTCCGCAGTCTGTGGGCGATTACGAGGACGGTTTTGCCCTTGATGAGTTTTGAAATCGATTGCTGTATAAGTGTCTCGTTTTCAACGTCGAGCGATGCCGATGCCTCGTCCAAAAGGATGATTGGCGCGTTTTTGAGGAAGGCGCGGGCAATGGAAATCCTCTGACGCTCGCCGCCCGAAAGTTTCTTGCCGTTTTCGCCGATGACAGTGTTCCATTTGTCGGGCAATTGTTCCACAAATTCGGTGCAGTTGGCGAGTTTGGCGGCGGCTTTCACTTGTTCGTCGGTGGCATTTTTGTCGCCGATGCGGATGTTTTCCATAACGGTATTGTTGAACAGCGTAACATCTTGGAACACAATCGAATAAAGATTCATCAGTGTTTCGGGGTCAATGTGCGAAATATCCTGACCGCCCACGGTGATTTTGCCCGAATCAACGTCCCAAAATCTTGCCGCAAGTCTCGAAACCGTGGTTTTGCCGCTGCCCGAAGGTCCAATCAAAGCCGTAACTTCGCCCTGTTTTGCGGTGAAAGATACGCCGTCGAGAATCTTTTTGCCGTCCTGATACGAGAACTTAACATCTTGGAACTCAATATCTCCGCCGTTTACTTTGAGTTCCTCGCTGCCGGTCTGTTCCTTGTGCAGCAGGATTTCGTTGAGGCGTTCGCAATTGACATCCAACGCGATGATTGCCGCAAAATGTTCCAACGATGTTATCAACGGGTCATAAATCCGCGATGCAATCAGCAAAAACAGCAAAAATTCCAACAGCGCGATTTCGCCTGATTTCAAGTACATTGCGCCGAAAAGTGCCGTGGTTGCAATGCCGAATTTCAGGAGCATTTCGGCGTTGGTAACAAAAATTCCCGTGCCGAGTTCGTTCCACAACATTCGTTTTTCAACGTCGTGAATCAGTCGTTTAACTCCCTGAAAATAACTCTCTTGCGCATTGTTTTGACGGATGTCGCGCACGGTTTCGAGACATTCTTGGATTTTTTCGGTCATTTCGACGGCGGCGGCACTCTTTTTCTTGCCGAGTTTGTATTGCACGTTGCGCGAAAAAGCCACGATTATCAGGCTCAGCGGCAACACCCAAACCACCGCCAAAGCCATCTTCCAATTGACGAAAAACAATGCCGCCGCCAATATGCAAGTGCTTATGATTGAGCCGATAAACTGCGGTATGAAGTGCGACGAAGCCTGTTCTATCTGTGCTGCGTCGTCCATCAACGCCGAGGTGAGATCCGCGCTGTCTTTTTTGGCGAAAAACGACAGAGGAAGCCTCCGCAGTTTTTCCGCCAAGGTGATTCGCCTTACGCCGCTCTCCTTGTACGTAGAGAAAAACGACGTGTTGTACTGCACCATTGCCGTTGCAGCCATAATTACAACCCAAATGCAAATGCCTGAAACATAGAATGTTCCCTTGCCTTCGAGTGTGCCGCCGATGATGTCCTCAATCAAGAAATACAGCAGCAAAACCGGCGAAAACAATGCCAAATTGTAAAAAACATTTGCAACCGAGGCCGTTACCATCGACCTCGCGCCCTCATCCGACAGGGCATATTTTTGTTTTAAATTTTTCATTTCATTAATTACGAATTACGAATTATGAATTATGAATTATGAATTATGAATTATGAATTATGAATTATGAATTATGCATTATGCATTAATTGTTAATAGTCCATTCCACCGATTTCTGATATTCGCTCCACATTTTAGAGTAGATACCGTGTTGATTAACAAGGTCTTGGTGCTTGCCGTGTTCTGCGATTTTTCCGTCTTTGAGGACGAAAATTTCGTCGCAGTCCACCACCGTTGAAAGTCGGTGAGCAATTTTTATCACTGTTTTTCCCTTGGAAATTTCGTTGAAAGCCTCCTGAACTTTTTCCTCGTTTTCGGGGTCGGCAAACGCGGTCGCCTCGTCAAGCACCAAAATCGGCGTGTTTCTCAGCATCACGCGGGCGATGGCGATGCGCTGTTGTTCGCCGCCGCTGAGGTAAGTGCCTTTGCTGCCGATAATTGAGTTTGCGCCGTCGGGCAGGCGGTCGATGATGTCGGAGCATTGTGCGCGTTTCAAAACGTCGTAAACTTCATCGTCATTTGCCGACGGTTTGGCGATTTTGATATTGTCCATAATGCTCGTTTTCAGGAGTTTGCTGTCTTGGAAAACAAACGACACAATCTCGCTCAACTTTGCCTGCGGAATGTCTTTGACGTCAACTCCGCCGATGAGAATTTTGCCGCTTGTAACGTCCCAAAACCTCGAAACAAGGCTTGCAGAAGTGGTTTTGCCGCCGCCCGAAGGTCCCACGAAAGCCACGTGTCCGCCCGACGGAATTTTGATGGAAATATCGTCGATGGCATTTTGGGTTGCGTCTTTGTAACGGAATGTAACATTCTGAAACTCAACGGAATTATCGACAGGAAACTTCGGATGTTCTGTTTCTTGGATTTCGTCAACGCTCATTATCGAGTCAATCCTCGAAAGCGCGTTTTCCACAATCATATCCGCCTCCGACGAGTGCATCAACTTGAAGAAAATCACCGCGATGACGGGCGTGAAAATGATGTAAAACATCAGATTGGAAAACAATTCGGGTTGCGCCGAGCCGTTGCCGTGATAGAGTGCGACCGCCGTCAAAATCGCAAAGAAAGCGTTGATTACCACGGTGTAAGCCGTCATCGGGATGCGAAAACGGCGCGTGTAACTCACCGTGAATTTTTCGTAATTGTCGATTGCGGCTTTGAGTTTTTTGAACGAAAACACCGACTGTCCGAAAGTCTTGACGACAGGGATTCCGCGCACGTATTCGACGGCTTCCTTGGTCATATTTTCGAGGGCGGCGTTGTAGGCTTCGACATCTTTTTTGAGGTTTTTGCCCACCATAAACATATACATTATCAAAAACGCCAAAACGATGTTTGCAATGCACAGAAGGCCGATTTTCCAATCGAAATACAGCAAAAACGCAATCATCGCGAACGGTGTTACGATTGCGACAGTCCGGTCGGGCAGGATGTGCGCCATAAAGTTTTCGAGCGAGCCGGAAGCGTCGATGATGATTTTGCGGATTTTGCCGCTGCCCTCGTTTTCGATGTATCCGAGGGGCATCCGCAGCACTTTTGCGACGCATTGTTCGCGGACGTTTGCCACCGTGCGGAAGGCTCCGAGGTGCGAACAAGCCAACGCGCAAAAATACACGCACATTGCGTTTACGGCATATTTGACAGCCGTAAAACCATAATCCTCAATGTTTTGTGCCTTCGAGAAATCAGGTGCGGTGGTCATCACCTCGTTGACGATTTCCCAAATATAGACGAACGGAACGAGAGCCAAGCACGCGCTCGCCGCCGCCAAAACCACCGAGCCGACGGTAAAATATTTGTACCCTCCGGCGTAGTTCAAGAGTGTTTTGAAGGATGAATTTTTTTTCATTATTTTGATAATTAATTGTTTGATAATCAGAAACTCATTTTCACTTTTGCCCAAATTTCCGAATTGTTGTCGTACATTTTGAACATACCTTTGTCGGCGTTGAAATAGTCGAAACCAATCATCACGTGCAGTATATCGTTTACGGCATAATCGAACGATGTTCGGTCGTAAATGCCGCCGTCGGTTACGTCGATGTAGGCGAATGTGCTGACGTTGAAAGTGTTTCGGAAAAGGTCTTTGGAAATTCTGACAGTTGCCGTGCCGTTTTCGTTTTGATGCGCATATTGAAGGCTCAAATTCCAATCGCCGCCGTGGTAAAAGTCAACGCCCAAAAGTGCATTTGCAGTGTTTTTGTATTCAATTTCGCGCTGTAATTCAGGCTGTTGCGCCTCGTCAAAATATTCGGCAAATTCGCCGCGTATTACAAATTTCCACCACGGAACCGAAAAATCAACTCCCGCCATTGTCATCCGTTTATGATTTGGTGAGAGGAAAATTTTTTGATTTTCAACGTCAAACACCGACGTATAAACCGGCATTTTGTTGAAAGTCCTCAATGCGCAAACCGAAAAATCCACTCCGCTCAAAAACCACGACAGCCTTCCGCCAAACTCCATATTTTTGAATTTGAAATCAGGTTTGCCGCCCGAAAGTATTGAGTCGTTGCCTGTTACGGAAATCGCCCACGGATTTTTGCGGTCTGTTGGAAGTTCGAAAGTTTCGATGACGGGAACAGCCAACATTTCAAATGCGAATGAATTTTTTGTAAACTTTACGCGCAGCGCATTTTCGGGGATTCTGATGTCGTCGTAGTCCTGTGCAAGAAATTCGCTGTAATCCATCGGCGACACTAAGTCTGTGATTCTCAGTGCGTCCGCCACGCCCCAAGTAATTATCTGACGACCTGCGCGGAGTTCAAAATTTCCCAAAGTTTGCGAAACATAAAGTTCCCTGATTTTGAATCCCGAATAGTCGCTAATCAGCGAATTGTAAACAGCGTTCGCCGAAAAGAAAAGTTCAGAATGGTTTTTCTCCAACGAAATCTCGCCCCTTAGCCTTGACCGAGACGACATCCAATCGTTTGGTTCATTGCATCTTACGGCGTGGTAACTGTCGGCAAAACCCTTGACTTTCACCTTGAAATCCCCGCCGCCGTCCTGTGCGAAAACAGCGGCGGAAATCAGCGTCGCCAATATCAGAAAAACTGTTTTCATCATTACAGACCCTTCTCCAATTTTGCAACGTTAAACATCTCAGAATCAATCTTCAAGTCGTACTTGATGTCCGAAAAAGTGAGGATTGTCTTGTGCTTGGTCTGAATATTTTCCATCACCATTTTGCCGCGAGTCCAAAAGCCTTGCACTTGCTTTATGTCGCTTATAGTCAGCACGCGGTGAAGTTTGCCGAGTTTGTCGTAAAACTCCACTTTCACGCCCATAAAACAATCCTTGCGAATCCACGAAATCTTTTTGGAATAGATTTCGCGCTTGTCTTTCGGCACGGATTCTACAACGTAGCACTCGTGTCCGTCCACGGTTTCCATCCTGAGAAACTTGTGGTCGTCCTCGTCAACATTGCGGTCGCCCATATCGTCGTAGGTGAAGTCTGTTCCCATAAAATAGTCTGTCTTTGAGGAACTTCCGCTGATTCGGCGGGTCTTTTTGAGGGCGGGCATATAGAGCCATTTGTCGTCGTCTTTGCCAATTTCGTCGTAGTTCCAAGTCAGGAAGCCCGTGCCTGTCACGTCGCCCGGATACGTGAAAAACATCATCGTCTTGGTATCTTCGCCCACGTCGATAGACCACGATTCCACCTTGCGCTCGCGCTTGGAGCCGTTGGCCTTTTCAAGCACCAAATCCAACATCGAATAGCGTGTCTCGCCGTTGGGATTGTCCTTCATTTTTTTTACAATCTCCCTGCCCGACATTGTCTGAGCGTCCGCCGAAAATGCAGCCATCATTATCGCCGCAATGAACAAAATCTTTCTCATAATATTTTTGAATTTTAGTTCAACAATCCTTTAAAATCGAACACTGTTCAATTAAAAATCTTAAAAAAGACGTACCGAAAAGAACGCCCTTGATTTTGGTGCAAAGTTAGTGTGGGGAATTGAGTGCGGCAATACTTAAAAATAGGTATTTTTTTGAAATTAAAAAATCTCTACAAAACATAACTGATTTTGCAAATAATTACTAACTTTGCAAAAATAAAACGAACACAATATGTTGCCAACAAAAGAGGACATAAAAACCGAATTTAAAAGTTGCACGAATGCCATAAGCCATTCTGTGTACGAGACGGTATGTTCTTTTTTGAACCATTCGGGCGGCACGATTTATTTAGGTGTTAACGACGACGGCATCATCGAGGGCGTTAATGAAGCACAGGCAGAAACATTAAAGAAAAACCTTATAACAGCCTTCAACAACAAAAATCTGTTTGTTCCCGTGCCGTATATTATGCCTGATATTCAGCGAATTGACGGCAAAACAATAATTGTAATTAACGTCCAACCCGGTCAATACGCATACAGTTATAAAAAGCGTTTTTGGGATCGAAACGGAGATGCCGACATCGACATTACGGAACAGTCAGAATTGTTGCTCAATCTTTTTGAAAGAAAAAATCCGCATATCTTTGAAGAAAGATTTGTGGAAGGCCTGACACTCGAACATCTTGATACAGATACATTTAAGTATTGCCGTAATCTTGTCAGAGTAAAAAATCCCAATCATATTTGGCTGCAAATGTCAGACGAAGATTTGCTATTAACGTGCAGACTTGCAGAAAAACACAATCAAAAGTTACAGATTAGATATGCTGCGCTGTTGATTTTTGGAACTGACGAAGCCATCGAAACTTTTTTGCCGAGGTACAGATATGAAGCGTTGTATCATTTGTGTACTTGGCAACAATTTGAATGTAACGAGTTTACTGACAATCGCTACGACGACCGCAAAACCCTGCGTTGCAACCTTATCAAAGTTTATGGTGAGTTGCAAAAATTTGTTGCAATGCATCTCCCCGACAAGTTTTACCTGCCGTCGGGAAGTGCACGACGAGAGGATGTTAGAGGTGCGTTGATGCGAGAGTTGATAGGCAATATCTGTGTCCACACCGATTATAGTTTGGGCTTTGCGTGTTTCTTTGAGATTTTCAAAGACAGGGTTGTTACCAAAAATGTAACGCGACTTGTTCCGACAATGAACGAAGGAACTGTAAATATCCAAGAATTAGGCAATTACACCAAAAATCCGCTTATCGTTAAGGTTTTCCGAGAGTTTGATTGGGTGGAAGATTTGGGCTCAGGCACTCGAAACATTTTGAAATATGCTCCTATTTATTATAAAGATTATCAAATTATAATAGAAAACGGACAGCATTTCTCATTTTCAATAACATACGCAGCCCCTGACACTAACCCTGACACTAACTCTAACACTGACACTGACACTAACACTGACACTAACACTGACACTAACACTGACACTAACACTTTATCTGACAAACAAAGAAGTGTTTTGGCATTGTGTGTCGAACCGAAAAATGCTCACGAAATATTGGAGCAATTGGGCATAACGTATCATTCTAAGAATTTAAAAACCTATATAAAAGACTTGGTTTCGTATGGTTATTTGCAGATGACAGTACCTGATACGCCAAAAAATCCTGCACAAAAATATTTTACTACCGAGAATGGCAAGGCACAAATCAAATAAAAAAAATCTCTACAAAACATAACACTTCCTGTCACGTTTTGTAGAGATTTTCAATTATGCATTGTTCTCTTCATCTCCAAAAATCCGGAACATTTTCATCAGTACCGGCGTAATGAAAATATCTGCCAAAAGTGCTGATAATAAGCCCGCTACCGCTAATGTGCCGAAGTGCGCAAACTGAATTGCGTCGGAAATTGAGAAGCCGAGGAATGTGGCACAGATGATAATTGTGGTCATCACAATTGCCAAACCTGCAACGCGGAATGTCGCCCTGACAGCGTGTCGGTAGTTCTTCTGACGGTGAAATTCGAGGTGAGCGTGATTTACAAAATGTATTGTGTCGTCAACAGCCAAAC
>CAMJWL010000091.1 GCA_946409405.1 uncultured Bacteroidales bacterium | reverse complement strand
AATTCTCAAAAACTGGTTGCGTAGCCTACAAACTTGGAAATAAATATTTGTCAGGTTCTTGTATTCGCCAAGAATATTTGGAAACCGTCATTGAATGGATTAATGCCGGAGATGTTTCTGGTTATATGTCTAAGCATCAGAATGACAAAAACGCTGATGAACTTTGGAAATATTTTCAATTTGTAATTGAATGGGTAACAGCCACTTTTCCAAAATATCGCAGCAAAGAAATGAAATCTGTTCAATGGGGATTCCTCTACAATCAATTCAAGGACGCAAAACTCGATGCCGCTGAACTTGAAAACCGCATTGCCGAACTAATGAAAGATTCTGATGTTCAGAAGAAATCGGGCATTTATCCTTACGTTCTTGATGGCGACGAGAGGCATTTGAACATTCGCGCCTTTGACGACAACACCAAACGCGAAGTGTATGAAATTCAGAAAGGTATTTGCAAAAATTGCGGCAACCATTTTGAAATAGAACAGATGGAAGCCGACCACATCACGCCGTGGTGTCAGGGTGGTCACACTGTTAAGGACAATTGTCAGATGCTCTGCCGCGACTGCAATCGAAAGAAATCAGGGAAATAATTTCACCCTCTCGCCATCCCCATCAACTTCCACAGCCAATCAGCCATCGACAGCGGCAAACTTAGCAAACCGTCATTATATTGCAAATTGTTGAGTGACAGTCTGATAAGCAAACGAGGATTGTATTTTTTGCGGTATGACGACAGACTGCCGCCGCTGATGCGCGTTCCCGATTTTACTTCGATGGGAATTATATCCAACGTATCTTGAATCACAAAATCCACTTCGGCAAGGTTGCCGCTTGTCCAATAGTTAGGGATGCCGTCGGTTTGCGTTACAAGCGATTGAAGGACAATGTTTTCCGCCATTGCACCGCGAAATTCTTTATATTCGTCGCTGTTGCTCAATATGACCTCTGATTTTAGGTGCGCCAACCGTCTCAAAAGTCCGCAATCCAAGGCATAAACCTTGAAAACCGGCAACTCCTCGTATGCTTTCAGCGGCATTTTGGGCGCGGAAATATTGTGGACCTTGTAAATAAGCCCTGCCTGTTCGAGCCAAAAAAGACTGTCCTCGTATTCGCGGGCGCGTGCTCCTGTGCGCACAACGCTGTATATGAATTTGCGGTTTTCTTTCGAGAGTTGCGACGGCAGCGAATGCCATATAGCACTGATGCGGGCGACCTCCACAGGCGAGGCGTATTTAGCAAAATCCAATTGATACATCTGCAAAATGTCGTCGAGGATGTCGTCAACCTCGCCCATACCGCCGCCATTGAGCAACACCGCCGCCGCTTCGGGCATTCCTCCGCAAATAGAATAACGTCTGTATTGGTCTGTGATGCGCGACAAGATGATTTCGGGCAGGTGGTCGAGAGTTTGCAGATTTTCAATGTATTGATACGTATTGTAATCCGCCTCGCGCAAAAATTCGCGGAAGGTGAGCGGAAACATTTTCACGATATGCACCTTACCGACGGGGACAGCCATTTTTTTCTTCCTGACTGCAACTCCAAGCAACGAACCCGCCGCAATGATTGCATATTCGGGGGCTTTTTCGGCAAAATATTTCAACGAATTGAGCGCATCTTCCGACTCTTGAATTTCGTCGAAGATGATGAGTGTTTTTTCGGGTTGTATGGGAGTTTCGGTGTAGAGCGAAAGTTCGGCAATAAGCCTTGCAGGGTCTTTGGTGCGGACAAAAACCGGCTTTAACTCTTTCTGTTCGTCGATGTTAAATTCGGCGACGTGCTCAAATTCGCGTCTGCCAAATTCGCGCATAATCCACGTTTTGCCAATCTGACGCGCCCCTTGCAGCAAAAGCGGCTTGCGGTTTTTGCTGACTTTCCATTGACGAAGTTTTTCAAAAACATCTCTTTCCATAGCCTTAACGTTTTTATGCCGCAAAGATAATACATTTTTTATAATAACAAATAGTCAAGTGCCAAAAATGTGTAAATTTACACATTTTTGGCACCTATTTTTGTGTGTTTTTACACATTTTTGGCACTTAGCGCAATTTTCCTCAATTATTTCTTCAACAATTCAAAATCCATTCCCCTTTGTTTCAGCGTCAGTTTGCCGTTGGCGACGTCAAAATGTACCTTGATGTCAGCAGGTTTGAACTCAAAAGTGTCGTCTGACACCGCGCTGAGCGGAAACGCCGGCTGTCCCGTTCCCTGACCTTTCAGTTGGTTGCCGTCCACTGTAACCGTCAGGTCCATCTTCAATGCGTCAGAGTGGTAAACTCCGGCGTATTTGGCGAGTTGGTCGGTGTCAACATCCTGATATTGAGACTTCTCCACATCGCCGGTCTTGTTGAAGACAAATTTGCCGCCGTTCTGATACAGCGTAAAAGTCTTGTCCTCGGGGTGGAAAACCATCTTGATGCCCGCCGCCTTCAACTCAAATTCTGTTTCCGAAATCGCGTCGAGCGGGAATCCCGGTTGACCCGTTGCTTGACCCATAAGTTGCTCGCCTGTGGAGGTGATTTCGATGTCCATCTTCAATTGCGTGTTGGAATATTTGCCCTCCAATTTTGCCAACTGTTCGCGGCTGAGGGTGGTGTATTGCGGTTTTGCGTCGGGTTCCATGCCAAGAATCACCTTCAGCAAATCGTTGTGTTCGAGGAACGAATTGTTGGTGCAAAACGCAATATTCTTGTCGCCAAACTTGAACATTATCGCCGCAAAACCATGGATGCCGCCCGTGTGTCCAAATCCTTGATAATCACCCACATTGTTAGGAAACAGTCCGCGACCCCAATTGTCCTTGAATTGGCGCATTTGGTCAAAAATGTCGCTGCCAAAATAGCCGGAAGTGAGCGCGTTGAAGAATTTCAGGAGGTCTTTTGGCGTGGAGTACAACGCGCCCGCGCCTAACACTGCCGTCGGGTCAAATTCGTCCTGCAATTCGCCCGCAGGGGTGTACGACCGTGCAAAATTCTGTTTGGAGTTGATGGGGGAGGAGCAAACGCCTGTGTTGCCGAGTTGTAACGGGTTGATAATCTGTTCGTTCAACAGTTCGCCGTAACCCTTGCCATAGACATCTTCGAGGATGTAGGTGAGGAGCATGAAGCCCGTGTTGCAGTAGCGGAAAGTGCTGTCGGGGGCAAAGTTGACACCCGCCTTTGCGATGCGCTCCATCATTTGGGCGCGGGTCTGCGGTTTGGTGTAGTACGTGAGGAAATTGGCATAATCGTCGTTCACCACGTCGCGGAGTCCGCTGCGGTGGTAGAGGAGTTGGTCGATGGTAATCAACTCTGCGTTAGCGATTTGCGCGTCGGGGAAATATTTCGCCAACTTGTCGTCCAACGAGAGTTTGCCCTCCTTCGCCGCCTTCAAGACCATCACCGCCACAAAAGACTTGGTGATGGAGCCGATGCGGAATTTGGTGTCCGCCTTTACGGGAATCTTGTTCTCGATGTCGGCAAATCCGAGCGACTTCTCATAGACGGTGTTGCCGTTTTCCTGAATCTCGATGCTGCCCATAAACTTGTCGGGATTGTCGGCGAAAAACTTGTCAACCCTCTCGCCGAGGTTCAGCGTCTGTGTCTGCGACTGTCCGCAAGCGATTGCCGCCGCGCAAATCATCGCGAATCCGATGTTCATAATTGTTTTCATTGTTGTAACGTTTTTGGTGGTTAATAAAACTTTTTGCAAAGATAACGACGAAAACAAATACGCTGCAAATTTATTTTTTCACGATGTTGCCGCTTAAAGTGTTTATAATCAGAATGTTAACCATAATTCTCGCCAAAAAGTTTAACAATGTTGCCGTTTTGTTACATTTTGATAATCAGGCGGTTAAGTATTATACGTGGTTAATGAAAATTTTTCACGGCGGGGAGTATCGGAGGCGATAGGTGCGCCCTAAGTACCAAAAAATGTATAGTTAGGGCGGAAGTATCGCTTGTTTTATCAAAATAATTGTTATCTTTGCGGCGTGTATTAATCATAACAATTATGGATAATTTACAAAAACACCGTGGAAATTTTGGCTTCGCGGCTCAAAGGTATGACGCGGCAGGACATTCTTTCGGCTCTTAAAATCAAAAACGGTGGCTCGCTTACCGAGGTTTTGGACAACCTCATAAAATGCGATTTTATCCGCAAATATACCGCCATCAGCAAAACAGAACGCGAGGCGGTGTTTCAGTTAACTGATTTGTTTTCACTGTTTTATCTCCGCTTCTCCACTGACAACAGTGGTCGTGATGTGGATTTCTTTGCCAAAAACTCCAACACGGGCATTATGGCACCTTGGCGCGGCTACGCTTTTGAAATTGTGTGTCTGCACCATATCGCGCAGATAAAAAAATCGTTGAGTATTGGCGGCGTCGTAAGTAGTTTTCATTCTTGGAGTTGCCGTCCTTTTGTTGATAACAATGGCACCAAATGGAACGGCGGTCAGATTGACCTTCTGATTGACCGCGCCGACGATGTTATTAACATTTGCGAAATCAAATATTCCAACGATGAGTACGAAATTACTTCCGCTTACGAAGAGCAACTCCGCCGCCGTGCCACTCTGTTTAGCAATGTTACCAAAACGCAAAAGACTGTTTATCATACGTTTATAACAGTTTACGGCGTAATGCAGAATATGCACAGCGGCATTGTTCAGTCGCAGGTTTTGGCGGAGGATTTGTTTGAGAGATAATTATCCTTCCCTTTTCCTGTACTCTCTCGGTGTAATGCCCTTTGCCCTTCGGAAAAAACGCGCAAAGGTGGTAACTTCGGCGAAATTCAGTTGGTTGGCTATCTGCGTGATACTCAGTGAAGTATGATTCAAAAGGTAGATTGATTCCATCAAAATAAAATGGTTGATATAATCTGCAACTGTGCGTCCGCACGATACTTTGCGCACCACACGCGAGAGATAAGTGGTTGTAATACAAAGTTTTGACGCATAGAAAGCGATGTCGTGGTGTTCGGCAAAATTGTTCGGCAAAAGTTCTATAAATTCTATAAAAATGTCCTCCACACGTTTTGACAAACGACGTTGCTGACGGATTGTGCTCTCCTGAATGGCTGCAAAATCAGTGATAAAAAGGTTGAAAAGTATCCGCTGACATTCATCGGCGTGAGTGAGCCCTGATTGTTGGTAATGAATCATCATTTGAAACAATTCTTGCAGCCTCAGCCGGTCGCTGTCGGTAAGCGAGAAGACAGGTGCGGCATATATTACCACCAAACAATATGTTGTGCGAATTGCCTGTCGTACAGAGTCTTGGCTCAGCGCAAAATTCTCGTCGGCCATAAGACAAAGAAACCGATAATCATCGGAAGCCGAAAGCACTGTTACCTGAAAACCGGGCGAATAAATATATATGTCGCCTTCGCGGAGTGTAATTTCGCGGTTGTTGTACAGGATTTTGCACCATCCCTGTGTAACGAGCGAAAATGTATAGCACAGCAAGTAACCTTGTGTTTCGTTGGTGAGGAAAAGCATCTTTGCATCGCAATCAAGGCAAAGTAGTTTTCCATTGGTTTTGTAATTCAACAGTTCGCCACCTGTTATTGTTATATATTCTTTTAACGTGTACATTGTTGCATATCAATTATATAATGATTATACAAAACTTTGCCGCAAAGATACAAAAATAATTGATATGTTTCGTTTCGGTCGGTTTTTGTTTCGTTTTTGTTTGCAACGATTTTGATTAAGTGGGGTAACTTTGGCGATGTATTAATTCTACGAACTTTAATTGAAATTATTATGACAAAGCAAGAAGCATTGAAAGAATTTGCAATGTACGGTGCTGCGTGGTTTGGCAATAGCAAACAGCACTTTGCATTCTCGGCATACGACCGCCTCAATGGTTGGAACAAACTTGCCGACAAGTGGAAAGAAGAGGCAGAGGAGGAGTGGAAAGAAGCCGAAGAAGTTCTCAACCGTTTGGTGGAACTTGGCTGCAAACCCGCTGACCTTCAAGAGGCTATGAAGACGATGGAGTTTCCGTTCTATGACGACCCGAAACAGCAAATCGAGTCGGACTACACCCCCGATGCGGTAGAGAAACTCAGCAAGTTGGCAGCGGCTTTTGCCGACGACTATCCCACTCAGAAGTTGATTTTCAAGTGGATAGACGGCGAACAGGAGCATATGGCTTGGGAGGCGCAGTACCTCAACTATATCAAGACCCTTGGCTACGAGAATTTCTTGACGGCAATGATGTAATATGCAATAATTGTCTAACGTCATAAATCCGTAAAACAATGAAAGAGAAAGTATTACAAGCAATGCGCGAGGCGGGCAAACCCGTTTCGGCAGGCGACGTTACCAAAATGCTCGACGCCGACCGCAAAGAAATCGACAAGGTGTTTGCCGAACTCAAAAAAGAGGGCGCAATCGTTTCGCCCGTTCGCTGCAAGTGGCAGCCGGCAGAGTAGGCACAACCACCACGGCTACATAGAGAAATAAAAAAGACAGACACATCATCTTTCCTTTGTGCCTGTCTTTTTTATTTTAACTTTTACTCGTCCTTGTGGTGGCAGCAATGATGCTCGCCGTCCTCGTCGTGTTTGTGGCAATGATGCTCGCCGTCTTCGTCGTCGTGCTTGTGGCAATGGTGCTCGCCGTCTTCGTCGTCGTGGCAGCAATGGTGTTCGCCGTCCTCGCCGTCGTGCTTGTGGCATTTGCCTTCGCCGTGGCAGCAATGACCTTCGTGGTGGACGTGGCCGTGCTCGATTTCTTCGGGTTCGGCGTCGCGGATTTTCTTGATTTCAACGGTGAAATACAGGTCTTTGCCCGCCATATCGTGGTTGAAATCCATCTTGACTGTTGCGTCGGTGATGGCGACGATGTGTCCCACCAAATGGTTGCCGTGGTTGTCCTGCATCGGGACGCGGGTGCCAACCTTCATCATTTCTTGCGGGAAGTTGGCAAAAGTTTGGCGCGGGATGTCCACAGCCATTTCCTTGTGGTATTCGCCATAGCCTTCTTCGGGCGTCAGGTGGAAACTTACCGACTGTCCTTCTTCGAGATTGGCGAGGTTGTCCTCAAATTTTTGGAGCATCATACCGCGTCCAAAGAGGAACTCCAACAGGTGTTCGCCGGTGGTTTGCTCCACGATGGGGCCGCCTTCCTCCGTCCTGAGGGCGTAGTGGACGGACACTACTTTGTTTTTTTCTACTTTCATTATTGTCTGATTACAAAAATTGTTTCTATGTGTTGGACGCCTTGCGGCGTCTTTTCTTTTTAACATAAATTACCGTCAATTTTTACGATAATTACCGTCAATTTTTCCCTATGAAATAATTTTAGATAAATTTATTATAAATTATTGGTAATTGATGTTTTCCAAAAACTGCCGCCGTAAGGCGGTGTTGCTGAAATTTTCGATGCAAAAGTAAAAAATTTTGTTGAAGTAGCGAAATTTTTTGCAAAAAGATTTGGTGGTAACGAAAATAATACATAATTTTGTCCCCCGAAAACGGCTGAGTAGTTCAATGGATAGAACGACGGTTTCCTAAACCGCAAATCAGGGTTCGATTCCCCGCTCGGCTACTTCGTCAAGGGCAGGTGATTTGGTTCATCTGCCTTTTTTCGTATTATTTTATGAGAAGTCGCTTCGCGAGAAATCTTACAAATCTTTGAAAATCAAACAAATATATATTGGAATGATTTGTAAATAATTTATATGATTTCTGTCTGTAAAGACACTTAAAAATTTATATGATATGTTGCGGACTATTGTACATTATTCGTTGCACTTGTTGGCGCCGGGGCTGATTGCGCTGGCGTTTGGGAAGGCGCGGTGGCGGACGGCGTATTTGGCGATGTCGGCGACGATGGCGATTGATGTGGACCATTTGTTGGCGACGCCGGTGTTTGACCCCGACAGGATGAGCGTCGGCTTCCATCCGTTGCACTCGTGGTGGCTGGCGGCGGTGTATGCGGCGATGTGCGTGTTGCCTTACGAAAAATTGGGCTGGAAGTGGTGGCTGAGGGCTGTCGGCATCGGGCTTACGCTGCACATATTGACCGACTGGCAGGATTATGTTTTGTGGAAAATCTGATTTTTTGAAAAAATCTTGGCTGCGATGTTCTATATGTTAACAAAATGTTATATTTTTGCCGTCTGAAATAGAACTTAAATCAAAAAAACTTACAAAAATGCTTGATATAATACGCATCATACGCGCTGGTGAGGACGCTTTGAAATATGCCGACGATGTTTCGGCGATGATTGACGAGGCTGCCAAATCCAAAAATTCGGGTCTCGCGCACCGCACGCCCGAGTACATCCGTCAAAAAATCCGCGAGGGCAAGGCTGTTATCGCTTTTGTCAACAGCGAGGTGGCGGGTTTCTGTTACATTGCGACGTGGCAGGGCGGCGAGTTTGTGTCGCACTCGGGACTGATTGTCTCTCCAAAATTCCGTGGCAGGGGTCTCGCAACAGCCATCAAGAAGGAGTGTTTTCTCCTCAGCCGCGACAAGTACCCGAATGCGAAGATTTTTGGGCTTACGACAAGCCCCGCCGTTATGCGCATCAACACGGAACTCGGTTATGTGCCTGTCGCTTTCCCCGAACTGACTACCGACGAGGAGTTTTGGAAGGGTTGCGAGACGTGCGCAAATTTCGACATCTTGCAGCGTACCAAGCGGTTCAACTGCCTGTGTACGGGAATGTTGTTCAATCCAAATAAATAATAGAATAAATCAAAAATGGCAAATCAAAAAGGACATCCTACCGGTCTGTATCTCTTGTTTGTGACGGAGATGGCCGAGAGGTTCAGTTATTATGGAATGAGGGCGTTGTTTGTGCTGTATATGGTATCGGCATTTTTCAGCAACGAATACGCTTCGCAGATTTATGGCTCTTACACGGGTCTGGTGTATCTGACGCCGCTTTTGGGCGGTTATATCGCCGACCGTTACTGGGGCAACCGCAAGTCGATTATCGCCGGTGGCATCTTGATGGCAATTGGTCAGTTCCTGATGTTTTTCTCGGCGTGCACGGTCAAACAGTCGATTATGCAGGAGGGCGGCGCGATTGACGCAAGTGTTGATAACGGGTTTTCGCTGTTCCTGATGTTTGCGGGATTGGGTTTCCTGATTTTTGGCAACGGTTTTTTCAAGCCTAACATTTCGACGATGGTGGGCGACCTTTACGAAAAGACTGATTCGAGGAAGGATTCGGCGTTCACGATTTTCTATATGGGCATCAATGTGGGTGCTTTCATTGCGCCGCTCATCTGTGGTTCGCTTGGCAACGGCAACTGGGCAAACCCCTCCAACTTCAAGTGGGGCTTCTTCTGCGCGGGCGTTGCGATGGTGCTTTCGATTGTGGTGTTCTGGCTGTTGAAGGACAAGGTCTTGAAGACTCCCGAGGGCTTGCAAATCGGTCTTCCGCCGTCAATCAGCGAACTCCGCCACGAGAAGGAGGAACTCGCTCACAAAGAGGCTGTTGCTCATCATCAGGAGAAGGAGGATGTGCACAATTCGCCCGTCCGTCTGTGGGGCTGCATCCTTGGTGCGGTCGCTCTGTTTGTGCTGTTTTCGATGGGGTCTGAGAGTTTCAACGACTATATTTCGGCGGCGATTTACGCGATTTCGTTGGCGTTGCCGGTGTTCATTATCACCGACCGTGGCCTCACCCGCGACGAAAAGAGCCGCATCGGTGTCATTTACATCATCGCGGTGTTTGTGATTTTCTTCTGGTCGGCGTTTGAACAGGCGGGTTCGTCGTTGACGCTTTTTGCGGAGAATCAGGTGGATCGCACCCTTGGCGACTGGACTATGCCTACGACGTGGTTCCAATCCATCAACCCGATTGTAGTGGTATGTTTTGCACCGATAATGGCTATGCTGTGGCAATGGCTCGGCAAGAAGAAGTTGGAGCCGTTTTCGCCCGCAAAACAGGCTATCGGCCTTATGCTCTTGGCGATTGGTTATGTGGTGATTGCTTTTGCTACCGACGGCGTTGACAACAATACTAAGGTATCGATGTGGTGGCTGTTTGCGCTGTATTTCATCCATACGATTGGCGAACTTTCGCTTTCGCCGATTGGACTTTCGATGGTCAACAAATTGTCGCCGGCGCGTTTAGCATCGCTGTTGATGGGTGTTTGGTTTATGAGCAACGCCGCCTCCAACATTTTGGCTGGCAACCTTGCGACGCTCCTGCCCGGCACCGACGGTCAGGCAAAGTCGTTCCTCGGTTTTGAAATCACCAACCTGACCGAATTTTTCACGCTGTTTGCAGTAATGGCGGGCGTTGCGTCGATAGTGCTGTTTGCGCTCTGCCCGTTGCTGAAAAAGATGATGAAGGGAGTGCAGTAAAAGAGAGGGGAAAGACCTCACGGAGACACGGAGGACACGGAGATTTTAGGCTCTGTGTCCTCTGTTTTAATAATTAGATTATTATGAATAAAGAACAATTACATAATTTGATAGAAGAACAGCAACCAAATATATGTCAAGTAGTTGCATATAAAGATGGTAAAAAAGTGTATTCTGATTGTTGGAACAATTATAAAGAGGATGATTGTGTCCATATAATGTCCGCAACAAAAAGTGTTATGGCTTTGCTAATTGGTATCGCAATTGATAAAGGACAGATAAAAAGTGTTGATGACAAGGTTTTGAATTACTTCCCTGACTATAAGGTTAAAAGAGGAGAAAAAACAATTTATGATGTTACCATCAAGCATTTGTTAACAATGAGAACACCTTACAAATGCAAGGGCGATCCTTGGACAAAAGTATGCACAAGTGATAATTGGACATACTCTTCTCTTGATTTTTTGGGAGGAAGAAAAGGTTTGACGGATGAATTTAATTATCAAACAGTGTGTCTTCATATCCTATCCGGAATACTTTATAAAGCCACAAATACGAAAACAGTTGATTATGCCAATGAGTTTTTATTTGAACCATTGGGCATAAAGAAACATAAAAATTTTTATGCGGAAACAGCCGATGAACACAAAGCATTTACCATTGGAAAAACGCCCAAAGAAAATGTATGGTTTTCTGACCCTGAGGGCTTAGGCACTTCGGGGTATGGACTATGTATGTCGGCAGAAGATATGGCTAAAATTGGACTTCTGTGTTTAAACCACGGAAATTATAACGGCAAGCAAATAATTTCTTCAAAATGGATAAAAGAAATGACCACATTCAGAAAAGTAGAAAGCAACTACTTTCGAGGAATGGAATATGGTTATTTATGGTGGGGAATTGATACGAAAAAGAATATTTATTCTGCAATAGGCAATAGTGGTAATGTGATTTATGTCAACCCTCAAAAGAACATTGTGATTTCAGTTGCTTCATATTTCAAACCAACAATATTCGACAGAGTTGATTTTATTCAGGAATATATAGAGACATTTGTTGGTGAAAAATAATTACGGTTAATTGCCCCGTGTCCTCCGTGCCTCCGTGAGAGTCAAAAAATATTTTGCGGATTCAGGATAATTGATTATATTTGCGGAGAAACAATAATTATCGCCTATGCGCCAACTTTTAGTATATAACAACGACACTTTTGCAGGCACGCTCACGGAGTTGATACGCGGCGGCAAATGTCGTTTTGTGTATGACGACGGGTATCTTGCGTCGCAGTTGCCGCCAATATCCTTCACGCTGCCAAAACGCGCCGAACCTTACGAGGCGGAGCGGCTGTTTCCGTTTTTTACGGGGATGCTGCCCGAAGGTGGCAATAGAAGGTTCGTTTGCCGTTACCATCATCTTGACGAGGAGGATTTCTTTGGACTGTTGGAGGCGATGGCGGGTGCAGATTTCATAGGCGCGGTTAATGTTAGGAAGACGAAATGAATATTATGTTAAATAATTGTCCTTCGACGCTTGCGGAGGGATTTGGAACGTATAGCGATGCTGCCGCCGGAAGCCTTTTCGACGGACAGGTGGTGTCGCCGTTTTTGGATTTTGACCTCAACGCCAACAAACTTTCCGAAGCCGTTTCCGAGGCGTTGAACAGGATTTCGGTGTCGGGAGTTCAGGAAAAATTTGCTGCCGTAATTAAAAATGGCAGGATTTGCATTGCTGATAATGGCGAGAGGTCAACTCATATTTTGAAACCGTCGCCGTGGGATGCTACAATCTCTTTTCGCCACGAAATTCCCGCCAACGAAAACCTAACAATGCAGATTGCCGCGCAGGTTTATGGCATTGATGTTGCCCCTAATGGTCTGTGTTTCAGCAAAAACGGTAAGGCGGTGTATATTACGAAACGGTTTGACGTTGCAGCCAACGGCACAAAATATTTGATGGAAGATTTTTCGACGGTGGTGGGGCGTGGCGAAGCCGTTGATGGTAAACATTTTAAATACGACGGCTGTTATGCTGAAATTGCCGATGCCATCAGACGTGCGTCGTCGGATGTGGACGGCGACTTGATGAAATTCTTTAAAATTTTGGTTTTCAATTATATACACGCCAACGGCGACGCGCATCTCAAAAACTTTTCGTTGATACACGACGACCGTGGCCGCGCCGTACTTGCTCCGGCATACGACCTGATTAATACGAGCCTTCACGTCAAAGATAGTGATTTTGCACTTGACGGTGGACTTTCGCCCGAAATTGAGAAAAGCGCTGTTTACTTGCGCACGGGGCATCCGTGTCGCCTTGATTTTGAGCGATTTGGCAGTCATATTGGCTTGTCGGAATATAATGTCGGCAAGGTTTTGGACTGTTTTATGGACGTGCCGCAGTTGTCAAAAACGTTGATTCTCAATAGTTTCCTTTCTCAACGGATGAAACGAACATATCTGCGAACTGTTAGCGAGCGGGTGAGTAGGTTTGTGAGGGGGTGATTTCATTTAACACCGAATTAAACGAATAAAACAAAACAATTTATTTAACTAATAAATTAAAAATCAACAAGTTAATTTTTAATTTTACGAATTTAACGAAT
>CAMJWL010000090.1 GCA_946409405.1 uncultured Bacteroidales bacterium | reverse complement strand
GATTGACGGCTTTTACGGCTTTGATTTGGCTTTGCAATATCGCCGATTTGATAATCTCTACGGCAGCGGATATATCGACAGTGATGTTTTCCATAATTATTATAATATAGGCTAAGCGTTAAGCGACCCTTAAAAATATGTCGCCACCTTCTTTTCTCCGCAAAGTTACGAAAAAAATCAAGTCTTGTCAAAAAAAATTTTCCTCACTCTCTAAAAAATTACTATCTTTGGCGACGAAAAAAACACATCATATTATGAACCTACCCGCTAACGTGGTCTGCACCAACGATGCCGACCGCCAACTTAAAGAAATACTCGACGCACACGAGGGCAAAGTCTTCGTGCTTGTGGACGACAACACAGAGCCTTACTGCCTCCCAATGCTTCCGAGCCTGTTGGGGCGCGAGGCTATCGTCGTTAGGATTAAGAGCGGCGAGGAGCATAAAAACATCAACACCCTCCAAGAGATTTGGACGCAGATGTGCAACGGCGGCGGCGACCGCAAATCGCTGTTCATCAACCTCGGCGGCGGCGTAATCGGCGATATGGGCGGACTTGCGGCATCGCTCTTCAAGCGCGGCATCAAGTTCGTCAACGTGCCTACAACCCTCCTCGCGCAGGTGGACGCATCGTGCGGCGGCAAATTGGCGGTGGACTTCAACGGCTTGAAAAACGAAATCGGCCTTTTCCGCAACCCCGACAAGGTGATTATCTGCACAGAGTTCCTCAAAACCCTGCCCAAACGCCAATTAATCTCCGGAATGGCAGAAATCGCAAAACACGCCATCCTCAGCGGCGAAGAATATTTCCACGAACTCTCCAATTTCAACCCCGACAAACCCAATTGGCAGGTGCTCAGCGCGTTGGTGGAGAAGTCGGTGATGATAAAAAACGAATTTGCCGGAGCCGACCCCACGGAAAAAGGCGTCCGCAAGATGCTCAACCTCGGTCACACCATCGGACACGCCATAGAATCGTACTCCTTCACCACCGGCAAAGAACCATTGCTACACGGCGAGGCGGTGGCGGTAGGATTGGTCTGTGAAATGTTCCTGAGCAACAAGTTGCTTAAATTCCCGGTTCAAAAGATGATGAATATCGTGCAGTACCTCAGCGAGATGTTTACGCCGTACAAATTTGGTTATGACCAATACGACGCGCTCATTGCACTGATGAACCACGACAAGAAAAACTCCGGCGGCGAGATTAGTTTCTCCCTGATGAGCGACTTCGGGCAGTACCATTACGACCAGCACTGCACCACCGACGACATCTATCAGGCACTGTCGTTTTACCAACAAATGAACCTCTAAAACATCAAAATAATGATAGTAATAACAGGCGCGGCGGGTTTCATCGCATCGGTGGTAGCCGCAAGATTAAACAAAGACAACTTCAACGACCTCATTCTTGTGGACGATTTTTCGCGGGAGGAGAGGAAACGCAATTATAGCGAACTCCGTTACAGTCAGTTGGTTGACCGCGACGAGTTCATGCAATGGTTTGATAGCAACCATTCGCAGGTGGAATTTGTAATACACCTCGGAGCAAGGAGCGCGACCACCGAATTTGATTATTCCGTACTTGAACGCCTCAACACACAATACACCAAAGACGTATGGACGCGCTGCGCCAAATACGGCATCGGACTCATATACGCCTCGTCTGCCGCCACATACGGCGACGGCAGCCTTGGTTATGACGACAACCACGAAGTAATCTTCCGCCTCCAGCCGCTCAACCCATACGGCAAGAGCAAAAACGAGTTCGACAAGTGGGCTGTCCGTCAGGAAAAGCAGCCGTATTTTTGGGCGGGCTTAAAATTCTTCAACGTCTATGGTCCCAACGAATACCACAAAGGCAGCATGGCATCGGTTATCCTCCACGCCTTCAACCAGATAACCAAGACCGGCGGCATGAAACTCTTCCGCTCTCACAAGCCGGGCATCGCCGACGGACACCAGAGCCGCGATTTCGTATATGTCAAAGACATTGCGGAAGTGATAATGTTTTTGATGACAACGCGCAAATATTCAGGCATTTACAACGTCGGCACAGGCAAGGCGCGTACATTCCTCGACCTTACTAAAGCCACCTTCAAGGCAATGGGCGTGGAAGAAAACATCACCTTCATCGACACACCAGAGGCCATCCGCGACAAGTACCAGTACTTCACCGAGGCAAACATGCAAAAACTCCGCTCCATCGGCTACAACAAGCCTTTTACCGAACTTGAAGCGGGAGTTTATGATTACGTACATAACTACATAGCAAACAACAAGATATACAATGGCAACAACTAACCCCACAACCAACGAAACCCACACCATCGACAATGGATACACATCCATCAAATGGGCACTCACATACGGCATCACATTAGCGATGGCGGTAGGCCTATTGCTCTACTCGCATTGGGAACGCACCAACTACACCGCCTGTTACAGCGTGGCGGGCGCACTCCTACTCGCGCACATACTGATTTTGCTCGTCAACCCGTCGTACTTCTCCTACAACGAGGAAGGCAAAAAAATCACCGTACGCAACGCCACCGACTACCCCTTCTTCCGCAAATGCAATGAGTTTGCCTTCCCGAAGTCGGCTCTCGTGTCGTACAAAATTGACAAGAGCATGCTCGGTTTCAAAAAAGTGCTCTCGCTCAAAGTAATCGGCACCGACCCGCAGACCAAACAGAAAAAAGAGGTGGAAATCGACAAAATCAACATCTCGTCTATCTCCAAAAAGGATTACGAATACCTCGTGCAATCACTCGACAAAGTGCTAAAAAAATGAAAAAAATCCTCGCATTAGCCGCCCTGATTATCGCGCTTGCCACCTGCGCAGAGGCAACCGAAACTCCCACTTTGCCGCCATTCGCATTCCAAATAAAGGATTTGAGCGATTTGCACATTGTATATGATGCAAATATTGAAGTGAGCCAGCCTTACCGCGTGGATTACAACCATTTGTCTATCCCGCAAGATTTACAGAAAACCTGTGTGCCGGGGCGGATACCCACATTTGCATTTGTATTCACAATATCGGCGATAGGCACCTATACGCTGTATGGAGCGGGCGCGGGGCCGGTTACTGCCGCGATAATCTACATCGCCACCGACGGCAACAGGAAACACACCCGGCAGGCTATCTGGGGCTGCGTAACGGGCATGGTGGTAGGCGGCTTGGTCAAATGGCTAAGCGTCAGATAATAAAATAGGCATCATATTTGCAAATATTAATGTATTACAAACTCAAAAACCACAAGAAAAATGAAAACAAGACTATTAATATTTGCAATCTTGATGCTCGCAGCCGTCGGCAAAATGTCGGCGCAGGGGACGCTCTTGGGCGAAAACCAACTCCGCGCCCTCAAATCGTACACCACAGTAGAAGACGCCCTCGCAAACAAGAACGACGCCAAAGTGCTCGACCTCAGCGGACAAGGGCTGTCAACAATACCCACAGAAGTATCGCAACTCAAAGATTTGCAGATGATATACCTGCAAGGCAACCAACTGACCACCATCCCGGCGCAGTTGCTCGCCCTGCCAAACCTGCAATATCTCTATATGGATAATAATCAGATAGTTGCCATCCCAGACAACATCAAAAACCTCAGCAAACTCAAAGTGCTGTCGCTCGGCGGCAACAAAATCCGCCTTGTACCCGAACCGCTGACAACCCTCGCCGGTCTCCAATCTCTCAACCTCGCCGCCAACCAACTCGCCTCGCTGCCAGCCTCCATCAAAGGCCTCACCGCATTGAGCGAACTGGACTTGTCGGTCAACCAATTGAAGGAACTCCCCAAGGAAATCGGCTCGCTCAAAAACATCAAGGTGTTGCAAGCGACCGACAACAAACTCTCGTCCGTACCCAAGGAACTCCGCAACCTCGTTAAAATCACCATCTTGAAACTCGACAACAACCCCCTCGGCACCATCGACGAGGCGATAACGTCGCTACCCAACCTCCGCATACTCACAATGGCGCAATGCGGCATCGCCACAATCCCCGCAAGCATCGCCAACCTCAAAAGACTCCGCAACATCGACCTCCACGGCAACCAGATAAAGAGCATGAACCCACTGTACAGCATGGCTTCGCTCGAAACTGTCAACATGGACGGCAACCAACTCTCCTACATCGACAACGGCATCGGCGAGATGAAGTCGCTCCGTATGCTCAACATCCGCAACAACAAGCAAATCAAGGAGATACGCGAACAACTCAACGAACTCGACAACCTCACCGAACTCGCCCGCAGCGGCACAAGCGCAGAGATGGTTCCCACCAAACTGGAAACAACGCAGGAAGGAATCGCGTAT
Organism: uncultured Bacteroidales bacterium; assembly: GCA_946409405.1. Taxonomy (GTDB): domain Bacteria; phylum Bacteroidota; class Bacteroidia; order Bacteroidales; family UBA3824; genus UBA3824. The sequence goes on along the minus strand of CAMJWL010000090.1, from coordinate 8,662 downwards.
TAATATAAAATTTTTTTGTTTAACTGACAAAAAGTATCTAAATTTGGAAATCGAAAAAAACACCATCATGTTTGAAGAACAGGACATAAAAGAACTCATCAGGGCACTGAGGGACTGCGGGGGGTACGATTTCAGCAACTACTCCCTGAAGTCGTTTATGCGCCGCGTAGAGAAGGTGCTGTACGACAACAAGATGGACATCTACGCACTCACCAACGCCATCAAGATAGACCGCGCCTTCCTCGACCAAGTGGTGAAGGACGTTACGGTAAACACCACCGAGTTTTTCCGCGACCCGTCGGCATGGCAAGCGATGAAATACAGGCTGATGCCCAAACTCCACAGCCAAAAAAACATCAACATCTGGCACGCGGGGTGCAGCGTGGGCATGGAAGTATATTCGATGGAGATAATGCTCTACGAGGCGGGACTCCTCGACCAATCCACCATCTACGCCACCGACATCAACGCCGACGTACTCGAGGCCGCAAAAATTGGGCGTTACAGCCACCGAAACGCGCAGGAGTACATCAACAATTACAACAAAGGACTCTGCATCAACCCATACAACTACGAGGAGCGCATCAACATCCCGATACAGAAGTACATGGACTTCAACGAGCGGGAAGACTTCATCCAGGTAAAGCCCTTCCTACTCAACAAGACCACCTTCAAAAAACACAACCTCGTATCGGATCCCAACCCGTTTACGGGCGTCAAATACGACATCATCCTGTGCCGCAACGTATTGATATACTTCAACCAAGCGTTGCAAAACCAGTTGTTTGGCGAATTTTGGGACATGCTTGTGGACGGCGGCACGCTCGTGCTCGGCATACACGAGAGCATCCTCGGCCCGTGGGCGGCAAAATACGACAAAAAAGGACTGTTATACACCAAAAAAACATCATAACCAACCAGACCAATGGAAGACTTGACCACCATAACAGACGAAGAACTAAGGCGCGTAATCACCACGGTGCGCACCATTACGGACATAGACCTTGGGCAGATGCAGCCCGTCATACTCAGGCACAGGGTATGCAGGTTTGCCGCGAGCCAAGGCTACGAGTCGGCGTCAAAACTGGTGGAAAAACTCATGTCTGACCGCCCCCTCGTAAACATCTTCCTGCACCGGCTCTCGATACCGACCACGGAAATGTTCAGGGACTCGGAGTTTTGGGCGGAACTCGAAAGCATCATCATCGACCGCCTCTCGCCCGAAAGGTTCATCAAGATATGGGTGCCGGACGTATGCGGCGACGACGAACTGAACACGCTACTCGTAATCCTCGACCGCAACCGCCTGATGTACAAAGCCACGATATACGCCACGTCGCAGCACCAGCACGCACTCGACGACAGCCGCGACAGCAACATCGACTTCAAGAAATTTGAGATAAGCGAAGCCAACTTCAAGCGGATCAACGAGCAAAACACGCTAATCCCCTACTTGGAGCGGCAGGAAAAATACTACAAGTTTTCGCCGCAGTTGCTCGACAAGGTGATATTCCTCCGGCAGCGCATCAGCCAGGACCCGCCGCCAGACAACGGGTTCAACCTGATACTGTTCAGGAACCGCAGCCTCTATTACAACAGCATGGTGCGCCGCACCGCGCTCGAAAAAATAGCACAGAGCCTCATGCCGGGCGGCTACCTGATACTCGGCACGGGCGAAAACATAGCCGACACAGACCTGCCGCAGATAATAACGCAGGTCTCAAAAAACGAAAAAATATACAAGAAAAAACAATAACAATTATGTTGTACGTAGTAATAGGAGGATCCGCGGGCAGTTTCCAGACGGTAACAAACATCCTCGCCGAACTGCCCAAGACATTCCCGCACCCGATGTTCCTGTGCCTCCATAGGCTCAAACACATCCGGACGGGATTTGTGGAGGCATTGCGGCTCAAGTCTAAACTGCCCGTCCACGAGCCATGCGACAAGGAGCCGATTTCGCCCGGACACGTATATCTCGCGCCCGCCAACTATCACATGTACATCGAGCAAGACAACACCATAGCCCTCTCCACAGAAGAACCCGTCAACCACTCGCGGCCCTCGATAGACATGACCTTCGTATCCGCCGCCAACGCATACGGCAACAAATGCCTCGGCATACTCCTGTCGGGTGCCAACAAGGACGGCGCGTTAGGGCTAAAAGCGATGAAAGACGCGGGCGCCACGGTGATGGTGCAGTCGCCGGACGAATGTCAGGTAAAGACCATGACCGCCGCCGCCATCAAGATAACCGACGTGGACTTCATATTCCAATCGTCGCAGATAATCAGTTATTTACAGAACCTCAAATAAAACACAGAGCCATGCAACAACCCGACAAAAAACGCAGCAAAGTAATAGCGATACTGATAGTATATATCATAGTAAGCATACTGTTTGGACTCTCGGCGTTCAAGTACCTCGCGCCCAAGTTCATATCGATACACGCCGCCATAGGCATCTTTGCGGTGATAAGCCTTGGCGTGGCAATGTACATGCTCAACTACGTCCAAAACTACATCACCAAAACCGGCAAAGTGGCGCAGACCGCCGTGGACACCCTCTCGGAGCGCGACCGCAAGGAACAGGAGCGCAAGGAGCAAGAAAAACTCGACAAGGAACTCAAACGCCGCCGCGCCGAAGAAAACAAAAGAATCATTGCCGAAAAAGTGGAGGAAATGGCGGCTGACACCGAACAAATCACCGACCCCGAAAAATACTTCGACCAACTCCTCATCAACCTCTCCAAAGCCATCGCGATAGTGCAGGGCGTGGCATACACGCTCAACAGGCAGACGCAAACCTTCTCGATGACAAGCACATACGCCTTCTACACCACCGACACGAGCCGCACCTTTGCCATCGGCGAGGGCATACCTGGACAAGTGGCGAAGGACAAGAAAATCCTCTTTATCGACGAAGTACCGGAAGGCTACATCAAGATAGTATCGGGACTTGGGTCGAGTTCGCCGAGGTACATGGGCGTAATCCCCATCATCCACAACGACGAGACCATCGCCCTCCTCGAAATATCCACCTTCGAGAAGCCGGAAGTGGACCTCGTGGAATTTCAGAAACAGTTTAACGCCAAAGTGTCAGAAAAAATCTCCACCCTCATCCCGTAATGAAACGCGCAGCAATCATCGTGGCGGGCGGCAAAGGCACTCGCATGGGTTCCACGCTGCCCAAACAGTTTATGCAGATAGACGGCCAACCCATCCTGTGCCGCACGATAGAAAAGTTCCGTCAGTTTGACCCGGAGATAACAATCGTAATCTCACTCCCTACGCAGTGGCTCGGCGCCTGGGTTCAACTATCGGCGGGCATCATCGCGCCCAATAGTTACATCATGGCGGAGGGCGGCGAGCAACGTTACAACTCCGTAAAAAACGCCCTGATGAAAGTGCCAAACGACATCGACCTCATCGGCGTACACGACGGCGTAAGACCCTTGGTGAGCGTCAAGACCATCGCCAACGCCTATACCGAGGCGGCTCTCCACGGCAACGCCGTACCCTGCATCGCCCCGCCCGAATCCATCAGGGTAGAGAACAGCGACGGCAGCAACACCCCCATCGACCGCAACACCGTAAAACTCATCCAAACGCCGCAAGTATTTGCCGCCGACATGCTCCGCGCCGCGTATTCGCTGCCCTACACGCCCGAATTTACCGACGACGCCAGCGTAGTGGAACGCCACGGCATTCCAATCCACCTCATCGACGGCGACCGCCAAAACATCAAAATCACCACCATCGACGACCTAAGATACGCGGAGTTTGCGGTTAAAAATAATTGAAGTAATTGAAGTAACTGAATAATTGAAGTTATTGAAATGGGATGAAAAGGGTGTTGCAGATAATAAGGAAGGCGTACTTATTGCCAGTGTATATTTATCGGGTGGCAATATCCCCTTTTCTGCCGAATAGTTGCCGACACACGCCCACCTGTTCGCAATATTGCATACAGGCGGTGATGGTGCATGGCATTTTTGTAGGCTCATGGCTCGCGATTTTCAGAATTTTGCGCTGCAACCCTTGGGGTACATACGGCTACGACCCCGTGCCAGAGAAAGGAAAGGCATGGGAGTATGTGAAGGGATTTTTCGGGGGACAAAAGGAAGTCGAAACAGACTAAAATTTATTCCTCGTTCTTTGGCTTGTGCATTATTGCGTAAATCTCGAAGCCGAAGCCTGCCAATACGACTATCGGCGCGAGGGTGATGCGCGTAAAACTGAATATCGACTCATCGAAGACGTTGGGGTCGTCGCTGCCGCCGCCAGCCATCAGGATGAAGCCAAATATTATGATGCCCAAACCTATCAGCACCAACTTATAATTCTCTTTTGCAAACGCAAAACCAATTTCCGATTTTTCTTTGTTGTCTTCCATAATTATTTAAACATCAATTATTTACATTTTTTATTTGACCGCCAGAGGCGGTCGTTTTTCTAAATACAAATTTAAACGAATTTAAGTGAATTAAAACAAATTATTATAAGTTTTTTTTTAAAATTCGTCTAATTTGTTTTAATTATCGTTCAAAAAAAATCCAACGCCGCAAGGCGTTGTGCATCACGCGCCAAACACTCCAAGACCAGGCTTTTCCTTCAATGCAGCCGCGCAGGTGAACAATGAGGTCATCGATACGCCGAGGATGCCGTGAAGGCTCAGGTTTTGACCCGTGAAATACACGTTTGGAATCGGCGACAATGGCGTAAGGAGCGTGTATGCAAGGCGGTTGAAATCCTTGTTGATACCATACGCCGAACCTTGCTCCGTGCCGGTGTAGTCGGCGTAAGTGAGCGGCGTGGACGTATAAATGTTTTCTACGGCATCTTTAAGTCCGGGGATGTAATTGGACGCAATGTCAATAAGTTGTGCAGCCTTGCGGGCTTTGAGTTCGTTGTAGGCATCGGGACGACGCATCACACGGCTGCCCGCAAATTCTGCCACGTCAGACCATTGCATAGGCGTAAGGAGGTCGATGTTAGAGGCGTACTCCTCCCCCACACCGGGAACACCAAAACTTACAAGGCAACATCTCGGCTGTTCGGCAGCGGTCTGCGAGCCTTCAGTCCAAACATCGGAGGATTTGTGGATATAGATATTGCGGTTGAGATATTTTATCATGCCCGGCTTTAAGGCAATGTTGGCCGTAAACATTCCAAAACCATTCTGCAACGCCGTGATGCGCCTCTTGTAAATATTGCGGACAAAAGACGTATCGCCCGCAATGCGGACAAACTGCGTAGGATGTATGTCGGCGATAATTATATTGGCGGTGATGGGTTCGTGGTTGGCAATTTGGAGCGTATCAACAACGCCGTTGTTTTCCACAAGCCTTGTAACTTCCGCATCGGTGATTACCTCGCCGCCAAACCTGCGGATGCTCGCCGCCAAACTGTCGGCAACCTGCATACCGCCGCCGCGCAACCTGTACGCCGAAAGGATAAACGAGGCGTTGATTTGTGCAAACGTATAAAGCGGCAACGTCTCCTTTTGCAGCGTCAACTTTGGCGACGTGCCGGAGAGTACGTTTTGGAGCGTAGTATCGTGTATTGAGGATGTAAGAAAATCGTATGCGCCACGCGAAAACAGCGAGCCTTCGGACATATTGCCGTCGCCCGCACGGAGAAAACTGCCAAAAATGTCTGTCGCAACGCCTTCCAAGAAATCCGAATAAGAATCAATCTCAGTAGCCGAGCCGGGGAAAAAGCCCTTCATGCGCTCGCGAAAATTGGAGAACCCCGTCGGAATCATGTACGACTTGCCACCGTATATCACCTCGTCGAAACCGTTGGCATCGAGCCTTACCCACGGCAAATCCATAAGTCCAAACTGTTGGAACAGAATGTTTAACGGCTGACCGTCGTCCAATCCGCCAACGTAGTGGAATCCCGTGTCAAAATGCTTACCGCGCCGCGTAAAAGTCTGAATGCAGCCGCCAAGAAGGTGGTTTTTCTCCACAACAACCACTTTCATACCCCTTTTGGCAAGGATGTACGCACATTGCAGGCCGCCTAAGCCCGCGCCTATTATCGCTGCATCGTAATGGTTCATTTGTTAACTGATTCTGTCTATCACCGTGCCGGAGAGCGTCATGTAAGTAGTGTCGCCGTTGTAGATGGTGGCGGTGAGGCGGGTGTTGTCGTCTATCTTCACCTTAATATTGAGAGAGGGGGAGCCGTCGGGCGTTACCATGGCGGTAAGGCGGCAGCGGTCTATCTCCGAAAGGGTCAAGGAACGTCCTGATGCATCCTCGGCTAACTCCTTAATCATCTGAATGTTGCAGACTCCGGGCGTGATGGGACGTTCAGGGAAATGCCCCTTATATACATCGTGCGTGGTGTTGAGACTCACGCCGTAAACCACAGAGCCGTCCTCCTGCACCTCCTTAGAGTCTATTCTGTAAAATTCCTTTACGAGCATTTTAATTGATTAACAATAAGTTACAACATTTACTTTGCGCCGACAACATTCCAACGCTCCTTCCACTCGGCATAAAAAACAGGGTTGGCAGGTTCAAACTCGCCCGACCTCGACACAAACAACTGCGTGGTCTCCGCCTCGATAATAAGCGCGTTGTCGGAAGGGCGCGTAATCTCGTAGCGGAACACCATCTTGGCGGCGCGGGTGGGGACGTAAGTGATTGTTACCTTCAGGATGTCGCTGATACGCGCCGAGTTGCGGTACTTGATGTGCATATCGACGACAGGCGCGAGGTAACCACTATTGAAGATGTGGAGGTACTCAAAACCAAATTTTGCGCCAAACTTTTCGCGGGCGTCCTCCATATACTTCACGTAGTTGCCGTGCCAAACCATCTGAATGCCGTCCAAGTCGTAGAACGGCACCTGAAACTCGAAAGAGACGCTCAGGTCATGCGCTGTATTTTGGTTGCCTTGCGTCTCCATCTATTTCTTCTTGTCCATAAAAATCTTCATCTTGCACGTAGCCACCGTCTGATTGTTGATGGTGGTAACGGCGTTCATGAGCGTGATGTTCATCGCCTGCGACACCACACTGAGCCTCGAAACGAGCGAATCGCCCACGTGAGCGGGTGCCGCGAGGGAGAATTTCTTGATTTCGGCGATGTAGCCGAGCACTATCGGGCGGTGGTTGATCCAATCGTTGTAACCCGCAAACAACGCCGCCGACTGCGCGATGTGCTCTATCACGCCCGCCTCCGAAAACAGCCCCCCGTCATATACGAAGATATTGGCGGGGGACACTGTAAGGCCGGTTTCGACGTTGGCCTCGTCGCAGGCAAACAATTTGTCCACCATCAACATAGGCTCACGCTGTGGGATGAATGTCTTGATTTGGTCGCCCGAATACATTACAGATGCTGACATTGATACCTGTTAAGCATTGAGTTTGTCATAGACGAAGTCGTAGAGGTTGGCGAAAGTCTTCACCTGACCCACGCTCTGACCCTTGATTTCCACGCCGAACTCCTCTTCCACGATGGCAATCATGTCCACGAGGCTGAGGCTGTCGAGTTGAAGCGTCTCCTTGATGTTAGCATCAGGGGTGATTGCGCTTTCTTCTACTTCAAATTCGTTAGCAAGAACGGAATTCATCTTTGCTATGAGTTCGTTTTTTTCCATTTTTATGCAATAATGTTAATATAAAATTTTCTCGGGTGCAAATTTCGTGTTTTTTTTTCAATACGGCAAATTTTTTTTTGGATTCGAGGAAAAAAGGTGTGAAAGAGCATTTTTTTGGGATGAAAAAATCCCGCGCCGGGGGAAGGGTGCGGGATTGAGGGGTGAGGATGTATGGGGTGTATGGGGCGGAAATGAAATATCCGCGTAATGAACAGACCTATTGTTGGCGGGCGCGGAGGCCCGCACTCCAAATGCTACAGGTTCTTGACAATAAGGGTGGAGTTGGTGCCACCGAAACCGAAGGAGTTGGAGAGGAAGGTGTCGAAGTGTGCAGCGACGCGGGTGCCGGGGATGTTGAGTTTTGCGGAATCCTCGTCGGGGTTCTCAAAGTTGAGGTTGGCAGCCACAAAGTCGTTCTTCATCATAAGCATCGAGTAGATGACTTCGCTCGCACCCGCCATCCACATTTCGTGTCCCGTCTGGGATTTGGTGGAGGTAACGTAGGGTTTGTGCGAGCCAAATATCTGGTCGATGGCTTTCGCCTCGTTGGTGTCGCCGATGTGGGTGGAGGTGGCGTGGGCGTTGACGTAGCCTATTGCCGTGAGGGGAATGTTGGCGGCTTTGATGGCGTTTTCGAGCGACTTGGCAGGGCCGGCAACGTTGGGGGACGAGATGTGGTCGCCGTTGGAGGAGAAGCCCCACGAAAGGACTTCGGCGATGATGGGCGCGCCACGTTTGACCGCATGGTCGTAATCCTCGATGATAACGGTAGCCGCACCGCCGCCAGGCACGAGTCCGTCGCGGTCGCGGTCGAAGGGGCGGGAAGCCTTGGTGGGCGCGTCCTCACGTGTGGAGAATGCGCTGATGCCGTCGAAACTGCCCACGGCATACGGGTTAACTTCCTGTGCGCCACCGCATACCACCATGTCCTGCAAGCCGTTGCGGATGAGCAATGCGCCAAGACCAATGGCATGGCTGCCCGACGCACACGCGCCCGACACGGTGAGGTTGATGCCGCGAAGGTGGAAAATGCAGCCGAGGTTCAT
>CAMJWL010000089.1 GCA_946409405.1 uncultured Bacteroidales bacterium | reverse complement strand
TCGATTACGAGGTCCACTTGATTCTTGTAACGCTCCCAAATCAACTCCGGGTCGGTGGAATATTCAATCACCTCGTCCTCATCGTGGATGGACGTGGTGACGATGGGGTTGCCGAGTTCGTGGACAATCATCGAGAGGATGTTGCTGTCGGGGATGCGGAGACCGACGGTCTTGCGGGAGTTGTCGAAAATGCGCGGGATTTTCTTGCTCGCCGGCAAGACGAATGTGAAAGGCCCGGGCGTATTCCTTTTGAGCATCTTGAACACATTGGCACTCAGCGGCATAGTGTATTCAGAGAGGTCGGCGAGACTGTCGCAAATAAAAGAAAAACGCGATTTGGAAAGTTTGATGCCCTTGAAAAGCGCAAGCCTCTCCAAAGCCTTTTTGCTAAACATACTACACCCGAGGGCATACACGCTGTCGGTCGGGTAAATGATAACGCCGTCGTTGCGCAATATTTCCACGGCTTGCAACACTTCGCGAAGTTGCGGCGTTACGGGATGGATTTTAAGTAAAGTACTCATTGGTCAATACATTTTAAAGGTTAACATATCATTATTAAAACGGCACAAAAATAAAAAAAATATTATATTCAACATTTTTTTTGTTATATGAAAAAAAAGCAATAACTTTGCGGCGGATTAATTTTTACATCATGACAAAACTGAAAACACTACTAATTTTCATCACGCTATTGGCAGCAATAGGGTGTAGGACACCAAGAGATGTTGCATATTTTCAAGACATCGAAAATAATAGTTACGCTACTGTTCGCGACAGTGCAGACATACGCCTGATGGTGGGCGACAAGCTCTCTATCGTTGTACATGCTCGCAAGGCCGAACTCGCCTCGCAGTTTAACCTCTCAGTGCAATCGCAGAGGGTGGGCTACACCAACCTCAACAATGGCTCTTACCAGATGTCAACTTACACAATAGACGACGAAGGCAACATCGACTTCCCTGAACTTGGCACACTTCATCTTGAAGGACTTTCACGTGGCGAGGTAATCAAACTCATCAAAACAAAACTAATCGAAGGCGAATACTTCCTTGACGACGACTTCGTAGTAACGGTGGAATTTGACGGCATGTTCTTCACGATATTGGGCGAAGTATCAAGGCCATCACGCTACGCAATCACCAAAGACCGCCTTACCATCCTCGAAGCACTCGGTATGGCTGGCGACATGGCAATACAAGGCAAACGTGTCAATGTCAAGGTGTTGCGCGACGAAGGACAAGGCAAGCGCGTATATATGCTCGACTTTACCAAAGCCAACGAAGTGCTTAACTCTCCAGTATATTACATCCAGCAAAACGACGTGGTTTACGTAGAGGCCAACGACATGCGCAAACGTCAGACAACCAACAACGCCAACACACTCCGTACTGGTTCGTTCTGGATTTCAATGGCATCTATATTGACAACCCTATATTTAGCATTCATCAAGAAATAGTACATTATATCTAATAAACTATGGCAAACGAACAGCAAGTAGTTCAGGTACAGCAACAGCCGGTGATGGAGACCGAATCTGTAAGCGAACTCAACATCAGGGATCTCATTTCCGCTTGTTTCGACAAGTGGTATTGGTTTGCATTGTCTGTGCTATTCTGCATGACAATAGCAATCTTTTACATTCTAAGGACACAGCCCTCGTATTCGAGGGAGGCCATGATAATGATCAAGTCCAATACCAAAGGCGCATCAACTTTTGACTACGGCATGGACGACTTCTCAAACCTCGGCCTCTTCAACACGAAATCGGGTGTCAACGACGAACTTATTGCCATTCAGTCGCCATCAATTATCACTGAGGTCATCAAACGCCTTAGCATCGATTACAACTACGAAAAGGAAGGCACCTTCCGCAAAGAAGTACTCTACGGTACTAACTGCCCCATCAAAGCAGAAATCGTGGACATACACGATTTGATGGCGGTAAGTTTTAAGATGACTCTCAACCAAGACGGCTCGTTCGTACTTTCAAACTTCAAATATTCGCTGGAAGGCCAGCCTATAAAGGACGAGAGCGAATATCCTGGCAACATCGGCACAGCCGTTACAATGCCTTTTGGAGACGTGGTTATCAGCAAAACCGCCCATTTTGACAAAATTATGGAGGGTGCAACTGAGCCATTAATCATCTATATTTCGCACAATTCGATTCTTAACGCTGTTGCCGGCTGCCAGGCACAACTCGTTGCCGAACTCAAAGACAAGATGGCATCGGTAATAGACCTCACCTACACCGACAAGAACATACAGCGCGCAGAAGACTTCCTCAACACATTGATTGCCGTCTATAACGAAAAATGGATTGAAGACAAGAACGTAATCGCTGTTAGCACTTCCAAATTCATCAACGACCGTCTCGTCGTAATCGAACAAGACCTCGGCAACGTGGACAATGACATTTCGTCGTATAAGAGCGAAAATCTCATCCCTAACATCAGCGACGCTACAAACATGTACATGAACCAGGCTAACGCCACAAACAACCAGATTGGCGAGCTTGAGAACCAACTCTACATGGCAAAAATCATCAAGACCTACGTTACCGATACCATCAACGGATTCCAACTTCTCCCTACGTACAGCACCAATGGCACCGACCAACAGCAGATTGCCGAGTACAACAAGGGCGTATTGGAGCGCAACAGCCTTTTGGCAAGCACCTCCAACAAAAACCCCGTTGTAAGGGAACTTGAACACAGACTCAACGAAATGCGCAAAAACATCGGTATCTCGATGGACAACAGGATATTGTTTATCAACGCGGAGATAAACACATTGAACGCAACGTTGAGAACGTCGCTCTCGCACATCGCCAAAAACCCCGACCAAGCCAAGCACCTTCTCTCCGTGGAACGTCAGCAGAAAGTAAAAGAGTCGCTCTACCTCTTCCTGCTCCAGAAACGCGAGGAAAACGAACTCTCCCAGGCATTTTCGGCATACAACACACGTATCATCTGCCCGCCCTACGGCGTAATGACAGCCACCGCGCCTAACAAAATGAAGATACTTGGCATCGCGCTCGTACTCGCACTTATGATGCCTCTCGGTCTTGTATATCTCATCGAAGCCAACGACACTCGTGTCCGCAACCGCAAGGATCTCGAAGGAATGAAGACCCCGTTTGTGGGCGAAATCCCGTTGCACTCCAAGAAACTAACTACATGGGGCAAGATAAAAGACAAATACAAGAAAGTAACCGGATACGTCAAGTACAGGCTACTCCACATGCGCGCCAAAGAAAACGAGCAACCGCGTCCTATTGTAGTAAAAGTTGGTTCCAAATCTGTTTCTGCCGAGGCATTCCGCGTATTGAGGAGCAATCTTGACTTCATAACCTCAAGCCGCGAAATCAAGAAAGAAGGCGGCGAAGTGATACTTGTATCATCTATGATGGCAGGCAGTGGCAAGACATACATCACCACCAACCTTGCAGCATCATACGCCATCAAAGACAAAAAAGTGGTTGTGGTGGACCTCGACCTCCGCAAACGCGCCTTCAGTATGAACGTAGGCACACAAGATGAAAACGACGAAAACAAAATCATCCTGCCCGAACATGGCGTATCCACATACCTTGGCGGCTACGACGAAGACTGGAAGCCCCTCATCAAGTCTCTTGAAGTACCCAAGGCAAAACATCATCACACCAAAAAGGGCAAAAGCGACCAGGACAGCAAGCAATCTAACACATCTAAAAAGATGTTGCAGGATCTCAAGCCCGCTATTATGGCTGTGATGCCATCAGGCGAAGTACCGCCAAACCCTGCCGAGCTTCTCAATACAGACAAATTTAAGACGCTCATATCTGAATTGAAGAAGGAATACGACATCATCATACTCGACGCACCGCCGGTGGAGATTGTGGCTGATACCGCCATTATCGCCAAGGAAGCCGACACTACTTTGTTCGTAATCCGCAACGGACTCTTGGAACGCGAGTACCTGCCCGTTGTTGACCGTTATTACACCGAAAACAAGATGCCAAACGTGGAAATCGTGCTCAACGGCGGCTCATTCAAGAAATACGGTCGCTATGGCTACGGCAAATACGGCTATGGTTACGGTGGCTACGGATACGGCGGTTATGGCTATGGTTATGGCTATGGTTATGGCTATGGCTATGGTTATGGCTATGGTTATGGTTACAACAGCAGCGACGAAGAAGAGGAAGACTAACCCATTGGAGGACTTGGCAGTATGAAGCAGTATCTCGACCTACTCGACACCATCTTGAAACATGGTGTAAAGAAAACCGACCGCACCGGCACCGGCACGATAAGTTATTTCGGCTATCAGATGCGGTTTGATTTGGCGGACGGTTTTCCGCTGCTCACTACCAAAAAAGTCCACCTGAAATCCATCATATACGAACTCCTGTGGTTCTTGGCTGGCGACACAAACGTCAAGTACCTCCAAGACCACGGAGTGCGCATTTGGAACGAATGGGCAGACCCTAACGGCGACCTCGGCCCCATCTACGGCTATCAATGGCGGCATTGGCGCACACCTGACGGCAAGGAGATCGACCAAATAGCCAACATCGTTAACGCACTGAAAAACAATCCCGATTCGCGCCGCCACATCGTTTCGGCGTGGAACCCTGCCGACGTTGACGACATGGCTCTCCCACCCTGCCACACGATGTTCCAGTTTTACGTTGCCGACGGACGGCTCTCCTGCCAACTCTACCAGAGGAGCGGCGACAGTTTCCTCGGCGTACCGTTCAACATCGCATCGTATGCACTACTTACAATGATGATGGCGCAAGTATGCGGCTACAAGCCCGGCGTATTTGTACACACTTTGGGCGACGCGCATATCTATCTCAACCATTTGGAGCAGGTGAACACGCAATTGCAACGCACCCCCTACCCTCTTCCAACAATGCGCATCAATCCCAACGTGAAAGACATCTTCTCTTTCCAATACGAAGACTTCACATTAGAAAATTACCAATGCCACCCAACAATCAAGGGTGTCATCAGCGTATAACTTTTTTACGTTTCTCGGCTGCGAATCTCGTCCCTGATTTTTGTTGCAAACTCGTAATCCTCGCGGCGGATAGCCTTTTCGAGGAGTTGTTGCAGGCGGGGAGTGCCAAGAGAGGCGAGGTCGTTGTCAACCCGGGACGGTGCCCCCACAATGCCCGCCACCGACATCACCACCTCGTATGTATAAATAGGACAGCCAAACTTGATGGCAAGCGCAACGGCATCGGACGTGCGGCTGTCTAAGCGCACAATCTCGTCGTCGGGCGCACCCTTGATGCGGCACACCACCTCCGAATAATAAATCTCCTTCTCCACATTGGCGATGATAACCTCCTCTACTACAATCTTATACGAATTGGCAAAACGGTAAATAAAGTCATAGACCAACGGACGCGCAATCTTGATGCCGTCGAGCAACACGGCGATAGACTGCGCCTCAGCCTTGCCAATGGTAACGGCGAGTTTGCGCCCACCGCCGTCCTGTTCCTCCAAAACAAGGCTGTAAGTATCAGCGTAATGATGCAGGGGCGTTACCGCCACCACCGAAAGTGGAATCTTCTTCATAATGCTGTCCCGATAAAAAATATTTTCGACAAAAATAATAAAAAATATTTGCTAATACCAAAAAAAACTAATAATTTTGCAGCCGATAAAAAATAAGAAATCATTAGCAGGGTACCTAAGAGATCGTCCCCATATTGGGGTACACCACCTTGGCTAAGCAAACACTAACAAACAAATGTACGCAATCGTAGAAATCGCAGGTCATCAGTTCAAAGTAGAAAAGGACCGCAAAGTGTATGTAAACCGTCTCCACAGCGACGAGGGCAGCAGCATCAGTTTCGACAACGTGCTCCTCGTTGACAACGACGGCGACGTAAAAGTAGGCGCACCCAAAGTGGACGGCGCATCGGTGTCGGCAAAAGTACTCCGCCACCTCAAGGACGACAAGGTAATCGTCTTCAAGAAAAAACGCAGAAAAGGCTACGCCGTAAAGAGGGGACACCGTCAGTGCCTCACTCAGATACTCATCGAAGGCATCAACTTCTAATCAGGCGCAAAAGCAAGCGTGTAATTATTTTTTTTAGTTAACAACAAGACAAAAACAGTATCAGGAAATGGCACATAAGAAAGGCGTCGGCAGTTCGCGCAACGGTCGTGAATCGCATAGCAAACGCTTGGGCGTTAAGAAATTCGGCGGCGAGCAAGTAATAGCCGGCAACATCATCGTCCGTCAGAGAGGCACTCAGCACAACCCCGGTGCTAACGTAGGCATGGGCAAAGACCACACCCTCTTCGCACTCGTGGACGGCACAGTAAAATTCCAAGTGAAACGCGGCGACAAGAGTTACGTCAACGTAATTCCCGCAGAGGCCAAGGAAGCGTAACCTCGAAGTACCGCTCTAAAAGGCAAATAGACAGAAGACACTCCCAAGTTGGCTCTCAGAAAACAGAAGGCGGCTTGGGAGTTGTTTTTTATTATAACAACAACATCTAAACCACAGACTATCATGCTGTTAGTAAAGACAATAGTTGACAATCCGGAGTTCGTAATAGAACGACTCGCCATCAAGAACCGCGACGCACGCGCTTCCGTGGAGAAGATTGTGGCTCTCGACAAGGAGAAACGCGCAATCCAGACCCGCCTCGAAGAAAACAAGGCAGAGCAGAACGCTCTCGCCAAGAAGATTGGCGAATGTTTCAAGCAGGGCAAAAAAGACGAGGCAGACGCCGCAAAAGCCCGCGCCACCGAACTCAAAAACATCATAAAGGACGGCGAAGATCAATTCCAGGCTCTCGACAAGGAACTCAACGACATCCTCGTACTCCTGCCCAACCTGCCCTACAAACTCGTTGCGCCCGGCAAGAGCGCAGACGACAACGTGGAAATCCGCCGTGGCGGCGACGCACCTTCTTTTGAAGGCATCAACCCGCTCCCGCACTGGGAACTCGCCAAGAAATACGACATCATCGACTTTGCCACCGGCGTCAAGATTACCGGCGCAGGCTTCCCGCTCTACAAGGGCAAGGGTGCAAAGCTTCAGCGCGCTCTCATCAACTTCTTCCTCGACGAGGCCGCCAAATCCGGCTACATGGAGGTGGAGCCACCTGTATTGGTAAACGAGGCATCGGGGTTTGGCACAGGTCAGTTGCCCGACAAGGAAGGCCAGATGTACCACTGCGAAGTTGACAACCTCTACCTCGTCCCCACCGCCGAAGTACCCGTTACCAACATCTACCGCGACGAACTCCTCGATGCCAAGCAACTCCCCATCAAGCACTGCGCTTACACACCGTGTTTCCGCAGGGAGGCTGGCAGTTATGGCGCAGACGTCAAGGGTTTGAACCGTCTCCATGAGTTCGACAAGGTGGAACTCGTGCAGATTGTACACCCCGACAAGAGTTACCAGGCGTTGGACATGATGGTACTGCACGTAGAAGGCCTTGTAAAGAAACTCGGTCTCCCCTACCGCATCATCCGTCTTTGTGGCGGCGACATGAGTTTCACCTCGGCGATGACCTACGACTTTGAAGTATGGTGCGCCGCACAGCAGAAGTGGCTCGAAGTAAGTTCGGTTTCCAACTTTGAATCCTTCCAGGCCAACAGGCTCAAACTCCGTTTCCGCGAGGACGGCGACAAGAAGACACGTCTCTGCCACACCCTCAACGGTTCGGGACTTGCATTGCCCCGCATCGTTGCCTCCATCCTCGAAAACAACCAAAAGAGCGACCGCATCGAAATCCCAGAAGTATTGCGCAAATACACCGGCTTCGACTTCATCGGCGGCGAAGAGGAATAAAATAATGGGATACGATTTCCGTTTTCCGTGCGCTTACGCACACGGCTTGGTGATAACGCCCCGTTGGGGCTTGATGTCATACGCATAGCGTCAATGGCACGACAACACCAAGCAGTGTGCGTGAGCGCACTTTTTTTTTTGCAAATCCCAAAAAAAATTAACAAATTTGTGAAATTTTTGAGGAAGATGGATTTTATAAAAAAAAATATATCTACATTGTTGCTGGCGATAGTGGTAATCGTTTTGATAACAATGCTTTACGCACCGATGTACGCCTATCAGGAAGGGTTGCAGATTTTTATGTTCAATAGTGAGTTTTTTGTTGATACATGTCTGCATCCGGGAGGATTGAGCGATTATATCGGGAGTTATTTGGTGCAGTTTTTCATGTATCCACATTGGACGGCGATGTTTGTCGCGCTGTTGGTGGTGGGAGTGCAACTGTTTTTGAAAAGTTTTTTTGTAAGCAACGGCAATTCCAAATCTACTGCCGACATTCTGAGCATTGTGGGAGCGGCGGGCATGATGGCTGCGGTGTTTAGTTTCAACGTGGTTTTCAATGGGTGTGTGGCCGTGCTTATTGCCGTTGCCGCCGCAAAAATTACCGACATTATTAAAAACAAAGTGGTTCTCGCCATCTTGACACCTGTAATTTATTGGATGTCTGGCGGATGGTGTTGCTTGATATACTTGGCGGCATTAATGGTGAAGTCGTTGGCAAAAAAAGACTTTCTGTTTCCCGCCATCAATATTGGATTGCTTGTGTTTAGTTGGCTGATTACCAAGAACATAATGCAGAGTGGCAGTTTGTACGATTTGTTTGTGGGAGTGATATTCAACCGTTATCCCGAAAAAAACTGCTACGTATGGTATGTTGCAATCGCCATTATAATAGCGTGCATCGCGTTGTCTAAGATTAAGATGCCAATACAAAAAATCGCATTGCGTATCCCATTGTATGTCGCAGTAGTTGGCGGGCTAATATTTTATCTTACAAGCATTTACGATACTGGCAATATGCTTGATTACCGTCTCGACCGCATGGTGAGGTACAAGCAGTGGAACAACATTATAGAAGAGGTGGACAAGGCTCAGCAAAAAAAGTTTACCACCTACATGTCGCAGTGCTACCTCAATCTCGCTTTGTGCGAACACGGCATGCTCGATGCCAAAATGTTTAATTTTGTGCAAGTTGGCAGAGAGGGACTTATTTCGTCCACCATCGATTCGCAAGACAAGAGCATCTGCAACAGCGAGGTGTATTTTCGCCTTGGACTTATTAACATTGCGGAGCGACTCTCAATGGAGGCAATGGAAAGCATCAACACCTTCCAAAAATCGGCACGTCTGTACAAGCGACTTGCCGAGTGCGCACTATTGAAGGGCGAGAAACCATTGGCGATGAGATACTTAAAAAAACTTCAAGCCACCACTTTTTATAACGCTTGGGCTATCCGCGCCGAAGAATACCTCAATGATTCAGTGCATACAGAGGCGTTGGCGGATTGGAAGATAAAGCCGCTGGTGATGAACTACGACCAATTTTTTGTGCCAGCATCTGGCTCCGAGTTTTTGTACAGCCTTTTTTCTAACAATATTCATAATCCCAAGTTATTCAGTTATTTGCTTGGGTGTCTGCTGCTGGAAAAGGACGTTACAAGGCTCTATGGATTTCTTGCCACAAGCCGTCCCGAGGGCGAACTGGGCAGGCACGTGTATGAGGCTACTTTGCTCTATCTTTTCCTTAACAATAAGGCAGAATTTGACAAAATCATGGCTGGAAACAACGACCTGACCAAGAAGTTTCACGATTTTTGCAATTTTATGGGCGCAGGTGGTTCGCAAAATCCACAGAAGGCAAAGGAAATGTTTGGCAAAACTTATTGGTTTTATTATTACTTCTGCAACTAATTTTTTTTGTAACTTTGCAGCCGTTTTTATAACTCATAATCATGAACAACAGGTCAGAAAACGCAAGCCTTGCTAAATCTTTGTTAAGTACACTGTGGGACATCGCTCTGATGTATGTCCTGTATTTTGTATGTCGTGCCATCTTCTTGGCTGTCAACTACTCGCATTATGCCGAGGGAGTATTTGGCGACAATTTTTGGACGCTGTTCCGAGGGTCGCTCGTATTCGACACGTCGGCAATTATCTATACCAATCTGTTGTTTTTGGTGCTGGCGTTGCTGCCGCTGCATTGGAAGGAGGAGTGCGGAGTTTACAAGTGGATTGTAAAGTTTGCATATATCGTTCCAAACGCCGTCGCCATCATTGCCAACCTTGTGGATGCACGGTATTTTAGTTGGACGGAGCGACGGAGTACGGCGAGCGTTTTTGGTGAATTTGCGCACGAGGACAATATAGGACAGATTTTGGGCGGCGAACTTCTGAGCCAATGGTACTTGACTTTGGCGGCAGTCGCAATGATTTGGGTGATGTGGAAGTTGTATTGCAACCCGTTGAGTTTCAGACCAGAAAGGAATATCATCAGTTTCATAAAATATTACTCGTTCAGGGTGATTGTTATGGCTGTGGTGGTGTTGCTCGCCATTGCGGGTATGCGCGGCGGCATCGACAGGAGTACGCGCCCCATTACAATCAGCAATGCCAACCAATACATCAAAAGCCCGATTCAAGCACCGCTCATTTTGAACACGCCGTTTTCTATTATCAGGACTATCAACAAGAAGCCTTTTGTGGACCCCAAGTATTATTCGATGGATACTTTGGTGCGGATTTACACGCCGCTGCACATACCCGAAGTGGATTCGCTCAATGCGGGCAACAAGGGCAAAAACGTTGTGGTGCTTATAGTTGAAAGTTTTTCGCGGGAATTTATGGGTTGTTACAACAAGGACTTGGAAGGCGGCAACTACAAGGGATACACGCCTTTTATAGACAGTTTGGCAAAAAAGTCGCTGATTTTTCAACAGAGTTTTGTCAACGGTCGCAAGTCCATCGACGGCATGCCGAGCATCTTGAGCGGAATCCCGTATTTTGTGGAGCCGTTTTTCCTGACGCCCGCATCGCTCAACCATCTCGACGGTCTTGCTGTGGAACTCGGCAAGGAAGGCTATCAGACGGCGTTTTTCCACGGCGCGAAGAATGGCAGTATGGGATTTGAGGCGTTTGCCAATGCCACTGGATTCCAGAAATATTACGGACGCACAGAGTTTGACGAAGCACCGGAATTTGGCGGCGAGGCGGAGTTCGACGGATATTGGGCTATTTGGGACGAGCCGTTTTTGCAATTTTACGCCGCAGAGATGTCTAAGATGCAAGAGCCTTTTATGACGGCGGTCTTCACGGCGAGCAATCATCACCCATACCAAATCCCCGAAAAATACAAGTCCGTCTATCCCGAAGAGGGCATCGAAATCCATAAGTGCGTGAGGTACACGGATATGGCTATACGCAAGTTTTTTGAGACTGCAAGCCGCGAGCCATGGTACTATAACACAATTTTTGTGATTTGCAGCGACCACACCAACCTCTCCGACCACGACGAATATCAGACCGACCTCGGACTATTTGCCGGCCCCGTGATTTTCTACGCGCCCGGCGACTCCACCCTCGTAGGCGACCGTCCCGGCATCGCGCAACAGATAGACGTAATGCCCACTGTGTTAGGCTATTTGGGTTACGAAAAGCCGTACATTTCTTTTGGTGTTGACCTCTTGCGCACCCCGCCAGAGGAGACTTTTGCGGTAAGTTATTTCAACGGTATCTACCAGATTTTGAAGGGCGGATATTTCGTCCAGTTTGACGGCGCAAAAGTTACGGCTGTGTATGCTGATAATGACAAGTTGCTGAAAAACAACCTTGTAGGCACAGTGAACGTTGACGAGACAGTTACATTTCTTAAAGCGTTTGTACAGCAGTATATGAGCAGGATGAACGAGGACAGGCTGGTGGCGAAGTGATTACTCATAACAAGACCTCCCCACACAAAACACCAACGGCGCGAAATTACCCAATCGTAATTCCGCGCCGTTATTTCTTACAATTAAATAAGTAGCGTCTATTTATTTCGTTGCAATACCCAATTTTTTTGCAATATCTTTGGGCAATGCGTCCTTGTGGAGCATTATGTCGATGGTCTTCATGGCTACGAAAGCCTTGGTGAAATACCATGTGCCGTTGTAGGGGTTTTCAGTACCCCAAGAGTTCTGAGCCATAATGTACTCCTTGCCGTTCTGATCCTTGGCGATGCCGTAGATGAGCATGCCGTGGTCGTCGGTGGTCTCCCAGTTGTCGTAACCCTTCTGACGAGCCTCCTGCGTGGGGGTGATTTCGGGGAAGGGCTTGGAGGTGAGGAACTGACGCTTTTCTGTTGCGTATGTCAAACCAGTCCAACGAGCCATGTCTGTGCCGCTCATGTTGGGACTATTGACATCAGGCAACTGACCGATGCCGTTGCGCGAGAAGCCCTGTTCAGACACGTCTGCGCCCCAAGCAATCGGATAGCCAGCCTTGACGGCATAGTCGATTACCTGCATCATCTCGTCCATCGGGAGGTTGTAAGCCAATGCCCAACGCCAGTTGTCGGGTACTTCGATGGCAAACTTGGAGTAGAAAGGCTCATGCGAGAACGACGTTATCGTTACATAATCGTCGATGTTGATGGGCAGCGACTCTGCAAACGATTTGGGAGTGTACTTCTTGCCCTGATACGTAAACTCCTCCGGACATTTGCCAAGGAAAGAATCGTAGATACCCTGCAAACCCTGTTTCCACAGCGGACTTATCGGGCCGTCCTCCTTGTCGGTGATTACCTTGACGTAAGCCTCTGCAAGTTCGTCGAGGTCGTTGTTGTTGGGCAACTCCAACCCTTGAAGGCTGCCCATCGTAGGCATCGCCTCCTGCGGAATGATGCCATAATGTTTCCAACAATACTCCACGTCGGACGCAAAACCGCCCGGCGAGAACGAAACGTCGCCATGAGTCCTCACAGCCTTGATGGCGCGATCCATCATGGTCTTGCTCACCACAAACGCCTCCGAAAAGTCGTATGTGCCCTTGCCCATGCGCAAAAGTTCCGCCTCAAAAAAACTCAACGTCGAAAAACACCAACACGTGCTACTCCTGTTTTGGTTTTGAACTTTTGTTGTGGGGTTTTTCTTGATGGTAGTAAACTGAAAACCACTGTTTTGTGCCATGGCTGGGAGCATAACGCCCGCCGCCACGATGCTAAGTAATACTTTCTTTATCATTTTAATTAGTTATTTTATGTGGACA
>CAMJWL010000088.1 GCA_946409405.1 uncultured Bacteroidales bacterium | reverse complement strand
ATTACCTTGATTGTTGTGGCGTGTAACTGCCGATTTGCCGACCGCTGCGGGAGCGGTATTTTTCGTTGGGGTCGTAGGGGACGCCCATCTTGTCCAACAGCGGCGTTACATCTACTTGGTGCATCTGCAATCCCAAGTCCCACGGGTTGTAACCCAATACAAGACCCGCCAACTCCTCGTATGTGAGTACGGGAATCATTGTATTGTCTGCGCCGTAGCGAGTGCCTTGCATTTCGTTGAGGGTGTATTGCCAACGATCCATAAACATCGCGCAGCCGGGGCAGTTGGCGACTATCGCGTCAGGCTCGTAAGGCTGCATAGATTCAAATTTTTTCTTGGAATTTGACACCGAGTATCCACGATTGGCCTGCACCAAATATTGCCTGAATCCAAATCCGCAACAATGCCGTCTTTCGGGATAATCCACCGTTGCGCCGCCCCACGCTTTTATCATTCCTTGCAACACCTGCGTAAATTCTGCGCCGCCCTCTCCATTAGCCGGAAACATCTTGGCATAATGGCAACCGATGTGGTCAACTATTTTGAGCGGCTTGCCGGTCTTGGCGTTGATGAGCGGGTATTTCATTTGCTCGGCTATCCTCGTACGGTATTTGTAAACGATGTCGCTTGTGTGGGCGATGTTTTTGGGGAGGAGGAACTCGCGCCCCGTCGCCTTCTTCAAGTGTTCGCGGATTTGCTCCAACTGTTCGGGGAAATGTTTCCACGTTTCGGTAATCTCGATGTACATACCGAAACTCGTAACGCACGACGCGATAAAATTTTCGTAGCCGTGTTCACTCATCAGCGCAAAATGCCTTGCCACCACGGTCTGGATGGTGTTGAATGGAATCACGTCCGAGTGGTACGCGATGCCGGTGCAAGTGGTGTGGCGCGGGTCGTCAAATACATCGCGCTGCAAGTCGTTCTTCAAGATGTTGAGGAACGTTACCTCGCTGCCCGGGAAAAAATTTTGACGGATACAACTCCGCGCATAATAATATTTGTCGTCCGCAATCTCCTTGCGGTAATTCTTATTTACTGTATATAGATTTTGCATTGTCGTTCTACTTTAATCTTTAATCTTTAATCTTTAATCTCTAAATCTTTCCTCTATAAATGTCAAGGAAATACTTGTCCATACCGCTTTCGTCGTCGGTGTCGTAGCCAAGTTGTTCAGCCTTTTGGATGGAAAATTTTTCGATTTTTTCGCCCATTTCGGTTGCGCCGGTTTCGTCGTAGATGGATTTGAGTTCGGCGAGCGAATCTTTGTCGATGGCGCGCAATACGCCGGGTCCGGGTTTGCGGAGGTTTGCTCCTATACGGTCATAAAATTCGTCCATATTTCTGTAAACCCATTCCCATACGGGACCTTGTTCGGGGTGGAGTTCGGGCTTCACGGCGTCGGGCACGATGCAGTAGCCGCGTCCAAGGACGTTGCCGTTCAATACTTTATGGAGGGCGTATTGCTGCCTGCCGCGACGGCTCTCGGTGAAATAGCCGAGTTCCTGCGAATATCGGCGCAATACATTAATCATAAGTCCCGGCACGTTGCCCCTCGGACAGCGAGTCTTGCAACTCATACATTGTCCGCAGAGCCAGATGTAGTCGGATTTCATAAGTTTTTCGAGGGTTTCGTCGTCCTCGCTCTGCACGAGGTTGAGCAAAATCCTCGGGTCGTAGTCGGAAAACTCCGCCGCCGGACACACTGCGGTACACATACCGCAATTCATACAGGCATTGAGAGCCTCCTTGTAACGTATGTCTTGCTTGATTAGTTCGTGAAGTTGCATATCTGATTATTCATTTCCTTTAATGCTGCAAAGTTACGTGGAAATGACGGGATAGGCAAATCGAATGTTTCAAAAATGAAATTGTACATTTTTTACATGATGCATCCTATTTGATGTGCATTCTGTAAGAGAGATATACCGTTGCGGGCTGACCTGCTACGTATGTAGGCATACCGATAACTTCGCCGATGCTGCCCGCTTCCACTATGTATTTGGTGTTGGTGATGTTTTGACCATAAAGTCCCACGTCAAATGTTATCCTGCCCCTTGTCCATTGTACACCGGCGTTGGCGTTGGCAATTAAATACGACCTCTGCATGAACGCGGGGTTGTTAATCTCGTCAAAATACATCTTCGATTGTGCGTATAGCGATGGGTAGAAATATATGGTCTTTCCGTTGGGGAGCAGGTGCTTCCAGTTGAGACCGAGGTCGTACATGTACCTGGGAGTCATTGCAAACTGGTTGCCGGAGTTGTTCTGGACATTGCCGTTCATGTCCTTGTCGGCAAAAGTGCCGCCGCAGTAGGCAAAGTCGGAGTAGATGCTCACGTTGGGGTTGAAGGTGTATGTACCGGTAAGTTCGGTACCGGCGCCGTATGCGAGTCCGTTGTCGTCATATACGTAAGTGAGAGTGCCGCTCTCCGATGTACCCAAGCCCGCCAACATGGTCTGGAAGTGTTTCCAGTCAAAATAATAGAAAGCGAGGGCGTATGAGAGGTGTCCGTATTTGGTGTGTCCCTTGATGCCGGCTTCGTAACTGTATGTGATTTCGGGTGCGAGGCTGACGATTTTTTCGGGGTGGTAGTCATAATACACCATGCCCGGACGACGACCCTTGGACGCGCTGATATATACGTTGTGTGTGGGGTTGAACATCCAATTGACCACGGCGCGTCCCACCCACGATTTGTATTCGTTTGGTGTGGTCCATACCGTTACGCCGTCGGTGTTGGTGTAGATGATGGAACCCAATATCGGAGCCGCCATACTCTCGGAATAATAACCAGTCTTCACGGTTTCGTATATGCCACGGATGCCAAGGGTGAGGTAAAATTTGCCTACGAAATTCCATGTGAAATCGGCGAATGCACTCGCCTCGTGGCTGCGGTTGTAGTCGATTTCCTCCTCATAATATGTGTCGGAGAGCGCGATGTTTGATGTGGGTTTGAGTTTCATGAGACCCGACTCGAAGTCTATCGACTCCACGATGCTCTCGCCCGTCATGCCGAGTTCCTGGAAAATGTCTGCCACTAGATAAGTGTCGTTCGCCAAGAGTTGGTTGATTTCGTCCTTAATGGTGTTTGTAATGATGTTTTTGGCGTCGTTGAAGAAGTCGGGAGTTTTTTCCCAATATATTACGTCAAACCATTTGCCAAATTGATTGGCCACCTGACTGCGGATGCTGTTGGTAACCGTGGTGGCGAAATTGGTGATTATTTCGTCCATTATGTCGCCAACCTTAACACCGTTTCTCTCTACGTTTTCGTAAGGCTTGAATACTTCCTTTGTACCTTGTGCCCATGCAGTGATAATCTTTTCCACGCCGCTGATGATTTCCTCCGGGAGCGACGCCAAGGAAGACTGCATGCTTTTGCCAAGTGCAAGCGGGAAGATGTATCGGAGGTTGGCGTTAAATTTGTAATAATGTTCGCCTTTTTCATAGAAGTACGACGCGCCTACAAAGCCTTTGAGTTTTCTCTTTTGGGTCTCCCAGTTGAGCCTAAGTTCCTGGCTTACCTGCATTCCCTTTGCGCCTTCGAGTCCGTGGAGAATGGGCAACTGTGTGCCGTCCGCATCAAATGACTCTTCCGAATCGTATGCCCTGAAGCCCGAAATGCTGCTAAACTGGACATTTTCGCTAAATTTGCTTTCGAGTTTCATGAGCGCGCCTCCTGTCTTGCGTTTCATATACAGGTCGCCGTCGCCAAGTGTAAGGTTGGCGGAGGTAAATGGCGATTTGTCGGTGGTGGTAACCTCGCCGATATTATTGTATTGCGTCTTGCACTGGTATGCGCTGCTGGGACTGTCGTCTTTCTGGAAGTCGAACACAAAGTGCAGGTCGGTGCTGCTGCCAAAGTGGAATACAGACGAATTGCGAGCCGCAATGGTGTTTTTGCCGTTGAGTCGTCCTCCGGCATTGTTTTCTATAAAACCGTCGTTGGCATGGTACAGAAAGGCCAGTCGGTTGGAAAACATTTGTCCGGCGGGTGTATTTAGCACACCCACAGCCTTGCGCTTGTTGTAATTGCCGTACAGAACAGAAATGTCGGCACCAAACTCGTCGGTAGGTTTTTTCCTGTGAAAATGCACCGCGCCAATCTCCGCGCCGCGTCCAAGGAGCGTTCCCTGCGGACCACGGGAAATCTCCACGCGCTGCATGTCGTAATGGTCGAGGTTGGAGGTCTGCATTCGCGTAATTGGCACATCGTCCATAAACACCGATATACGCGACTGTCCGTAACTGTAAGGCTCGTCGGACGCCACGCCGCGTATGGAATAGAAGTTAATCTGACCACTTGGCGAGTTGCTGGTGAATC
The DNA here is from genome assembly GCA_946409405.1 of uncultured Bacteroidales bacterium. Classification (GTDB taxonomy): domain Bacteria; phylum Bacteroidota; class Bacteroidia; order Bacteroidales; family UBA3824; genus UBA3824. The sequence continues at coordinate 8,755 of CAMJWL010000088.1, read as the reverse complement.
CCGGCACAAAACGGGCAATATCGTCCATATTGTAAATGGCATTCTGTCTCATTTTGGCTGAGTCGATGGCACTTACGGCGATAGGCACTTCCACAAGGCTCTGGAGACGGTTCTGGGTACTTACCTGCATCTCGTTGATTGCCTGCGATTCGCGGCTGTGCAATTCTATCGTATGGTTGCCAGGCGACACCTCCAACGTCTCCACCATGTACCCCGCATAACTTACCAAGACCTTGCGTCCGGCATATTTGGTAGGCACCGACAGCGAAAAACTGCCATTCAGGTCGGTGAGTGTTGCTATATTGGTGCTGTCAACAGCAATGTACGCGCCAATCATGTTGACACCTTTGTCGTTCATTACTGTACCAGTCATAAGAATCTGAGCCTGAGCCATTACCGACATCAGTACGGCAAGCACAGCCAGAGCAAATTTGCGCTTGATATTGTATGATATAGCCATATTCTATTTTTTATTTTAACAAATCGCAATCACGATAATTGTACAAAAACAATGCCGCCAAAGGCACGTTACAAAGATAACGCTTTTTTTGTTAACATAAGATATAATGGCAATTTTTTTTCGCGCATGGTTGCTAATGCTCTGTTTTGATTGCACTTACGGGGATAGTCAATATGCAAAAAAAATGCCCGAAGCACCTGTATTATTGCAGGTATTTCGGGCAACTTGTTTTTGCAAAATTACTTCACCCTTGCCAACAGCGTCTCCACTGCCTCATCGATGCTTGCACAACTGCCGAGCAACTTGATGAACGCGCTGCCGATGATGCAGCCGCGTGAATGGTCGGCAGCGGCGCGGAAGGTCTCCTTGTTGCTGACACCAAAGCCAACGAGCGTGGGATTCTTCAAGTTCATCGATTCTATCTTCTTGAAATACTGTTGTTTGGCATCATTGAAGGATTGCTGAGCACCTGTCGTGGACGCCGACGAAACCATATAGACAAAGCCGGTGGTGTTGTCATCGATGGCACGGACGCGGTCTTCGGGGGTTTCGGGGGTTACGAGTTGGGTGTAGGCGAGATTGTTGGCGGTTACATATTGCTTATAATCAGCGAGATACACCTCCATTGGCAGGTCGGGAATGATGAGACCGTCGATGCCAACTTCCGCACAAGCCTTGCAATATTTCTCAAATCCAAATTGCATTGCGGTGTTCACGTAACTCATCGCAATAAGCGGAATGTCAGTAACTTGGCGGATGTCCTTCAACTGTTGGAACAGCAATTTTTGCGTCATTCCGTTGCGCAAAGCCTGTTGACCCGACGCCTGAATTACTGGGCCGTCCGCCATTGGGTCTGAAAACGGCACGCCAATTTCTATCATATCAACGCCGTGGTCTGAGAGCGATTTGATGATTTTTACAGTGTCGTCCAACTTGGGATAACCAGCTGTAAAATAGACCGATAGAATGTCATTTTTGCCTGATTGGAAAAGTCTGTCAATTCTGTTCATTTTATTTTTAACGTTAATTGTTAATATTTTTTGCGCCACCTTCGGTGGCTGTTTTTCGGGGTGCCCTGCGGGCAGAAATCTTACAAATCTTTTCAAATACTACAAATCTTTTTTTACCAAAAATCTGTTCATATATTAAAATTTATTTGTAAGATTTGTAACGATTTGTGCGATTTCTCACGAAGCGACCTATTTATGTCGCGGAGCGACACACTCCATAAACTCGGAGAGTTTTTTGATGTCCTTCATCGCGGGCGCGGTCTCAAATTTGCTGTTTAAATCTACACCTACGAGGTTGTTGATTTTCAGGGATTTGATGGTTGGAACATCGTCCAACGAAATCCCGCCGCTGAGGAGAAACGGAGTTTTGATTCGGGCGGATTGTAGGATTTGCCAATCGAATTTCTGTCCCGACCCGCCATAAGCCGGCGTTTTGGTGTCAAACAGGAAATAATCAACCACACCTTCGTATGCCTCCAACTTCGCCAAATCTTCCACCGTCGCAATGCTAAATGCCTTGATGACAATGAAATCCTGCCGCAAAAATTCACACAGTTGCGGAGTTTCGCGGCCATGCAACTGAATTGCATCAAGATTGTACTCGCCCGCAGCCTTGATTATCGTCTCGTAATCAGCATTGACAAAAACGCCAACTTTCTTGGTGTCCGTCAACCGACGCTTCAATCTTTCATCCTGACAATCACCAACATAGCGCGGCGACTTGGGATAAAAAATCATCCCAACGAAATCAGGTTTCAGTGCCAAAACCTCCTCAAAATTGTCGCGCAATCCGCAAATCTTAATCTTCATTTTGTTAATTCTTGTATGAATTGACGTAATGCCTCGGCGGGGTCGGATTCTTTCATAAAATTCTCGCCCATCAGGAAGCCTCGGAAACCGACTTTGCGGAGTTCAAGGACGGTTTCGGGTTTTGACATTCCTGATTCTGAGATTTTTACGAAGTCCGATGGAATGTCCGCCGCGAGGTCAAACGAGGTCTGCACGTCGGTCTTGAAGACTTTGAGGTTGCGATTGTTGACGCCAACAATGTCGATGAAATCATTGATGTAATCGAGTTCGTCGCCACTGTGGACTTCCAACAATGTTTCCAATCCCAACTCCTTGGCGCAGTGCGCGTATTCGGCGAGTTGATTGCGGTCAAGACACGCCGCAATGAGCAACACAACGTCCGCGCCGCAACTTTTGGCAAGGCTCAGTTGGTAGTCGTCAACAATAAACTCCTTGTACAGCAACGGCGTGTGCGTCAACACTTTGCGAGCCTTCATCACGTCGTCAGGCGAACCTCCAAAAAAGTCCTTGTCTGCCAAACACGACACGCCCGACGCGCCGTTTTGTTCATATCCGGCAACTACAACTTCCGGCTCTGCGCCCGGATGTATGTCGCCCTTGGACGGCGAGCGTCGTTTGAACTCCGAAATGATGCCCGTCGCGGAGTCCAAAAGGCTCTGTTTCAACGAGAAACATGGACGCGCAAAAAGTTCGCGGTCGCGTATTTCGGGCAACGTCAATTGCCGTTTCAATGCCGACAATTCGTTGCGCTTGTTTTCGCAAATTTTATCTAAAATCGTTGTCATAAACATGAATTTTTAGTACGTTACGGACACCTTGCGGTGTTCTTTTTTTCCAAAAATTAAAAGAATAGGAAAGAATTAAAAGAATTTCTATCTATAAAAATTTTTGGTAATTCTTTTTCATTCTTTTAAATTTTTGGTTGCGGGGACACCTTCGGTGTCTTTTTTTTTAAACAAAAATTTTGGCGAATTAGAACGAATTAAAACGAATTAGATTTTGAAAAAAATTCGTTTTAATTCATTGAAATTCGTTTTAATTTTCGTTTATAAAACAACAAAATTTTTGTTGTTACGAATTGAGGGACACAAACTTACGGAATGTTTCGAGGGCGCGGCGGCTTTCGAGAGATTCGCGGGCTTCGGCGAGACATTCGGTGGTCGGCTTGTCGGCGTTGATGCTCTTGATGGCGAATGCGGCGTTGATGAGCACGACATTTTTCTGCGCCTCGGTGGATGTGCCGTCGAGTACACTATCGAAAATTTTAGCCGCCTCCTGTTTTGTGGTGCCGCCGTAAAGTTCGGCAGGATTCACTTTCGGAAGGTCGTAGTCGGCGGGCGAACAGATTTTGTCCAACTGGTTGGACGCCACCTTAAAATCGGATGTCAACGAAATTTCATCGTAGCCATCAAGACTTGTAACAATCGTGTAACCAATGCCAAGTTCCTGACATATTGAATGATAGAGCCTCAACTGTTCCAAATTGGCAGTGCCGAGCATTTGGTATGACGGGCGGCTTGGATTGACGAGCGGACCCAACAAATTGAAGCAAGTCGGCACCTGCAAAATCTTCCTCACAGGACCTACAAACTTCATCGCGTGTGCAAACAACTGCGCGTGCAAATACGTGAAACCACATTCTTCGAGGTTGCGGATGTGGCGGTCGCGGTCGGCGGTAAACTTAACCCCGTGTTCCTCAATGACATTGCTCGCGCCTGATACTGAGGTAGATGCGTAGTTGCCGTGCTTTGCAACCTTGTAGCCCGCGCCCGCAACCACAAAACACGAACAAGTGGAGATATTGAAGGTGTTTTTGCCGTCGCCGCCCGTGCCAACGATGTCGAGCACCTTGTATGGCGAGAGGTCAACAGGCGTGCCGGTCTGCAAAATGCCGTCGCGGAAGCCGAGGAGTTCGTCTGTGGTTATCCCCCTGACATTCAACGCCATAAGCAACGCCGAAATCTGTTCGTTGCTGTATTTCTGTTCGGTGATGCCCACGAGGATTTCTTGGGTCTCGCGGCGCGTGAGTTTTTCGCCCGCCGTGAGTTTCAAAAGTATCTGTTTCATAGTTATTTCGATAGGAAGTTTTTGATGATTTGTTTGCCCTCCGGCGTCAGGACGCTCTCGGGGTGAAATTGGATGCCGTGGACATCGTATTTCTTGTGTTTCAATCCCATAATGCAGCCGTCGTCGCTCATTGCGGTGATTTCGAGGTCGTTGGGAAAGTTCTGAGTATCAACCACCCACGAATGGTAACGGCCGACGTCGATGCGGTGTGGAATGTTGTCGAAAAGATAATCGTTGCCAAAAAGATTGGCGGGCGTGCTTACGCCGTGATAGACATTGGTGAGATTGCGCAATGTCGCGCCAAACACCTCGCCAATCGCCTGATGTCCAAGGCAAACGCCAAGGATGGGACGCTTGTGGGCGTATTCGCTGATTACCTGTTTCAAGAGACCCGCCTCCGATGGAATTCCGGGACCCGGCGAAAGGATTATCTTGTCATAATAGCCGATGTCTTGGATTTGGAATTTGTCGTTCCTAATCACGTCCACGCCGTAGCCAAGTTCGGCGACGTATCCGGCGAGGTTGTATGTGAATGAATCGTAATTGTCGATGATGATAGTTTCCATTTTTTAGATTTTTTCTGCCATAATTACCGCCGCTTTGAGTGCGCCGAGTTTGTTGTTGACTTCTTGAAGTTCGTATTCGTCGTTGCTCTTGGCAACAATGCCGCCGCCCGCCTGAAACCACAGTTCGTTGTTCCTCGATACGAAGGTGCGGATTGTAATTGCCTGATTGAGAGAGCCATCAAGACCAATGAAACCAATGCAACCGCCATAAATGCCACGGCTGTGAGGCTCGATTTCGTTGATGAGTTGCATTGCGCGAACCTTGGGCGCACCGCTGAGAGTGCCGGCGGGGAAGGTGTCGATGAATGTGCGCGAAGGCACGGCGTCGGGGCGAAGATTGCCCGAAACGCGGCTCACCAAATGGATGACGTGGCTGTAAAACTGAATGTCCTTGTAGAAATCCACTTTTACGTCGTTGCAGTTGCGGTTGAGGTCGTTGCGGGCAAGGTCAACGAGCATCACGTGTTCCTCGTTTTCCTTGGGGTCGTTGCGGAGATATTCGGCGTTTTTGCGGTCTTGTTCGGGGTCGCCGGTGCGCTTGGTAGTACCTGCAATCGGGTCGATGTAGGCGCGTCCATTCTCGATGCGGCAGTGAGTCTCAGGCGACGAACCAAAGATGCGGAGGCCGCCAAAATCGAAGTAAAACAGGTACGGGCTCGGATTGATGCTGCGGAGCGAGCGGTAGAGCATAAAATCGTCGCCTTCATATTTTTGGATGAAACGGCGCGACAGCACGATTTGGAACACGTCGCCACGGAGACAATGCTTGATGCCCTCGCGGATGTTTGCCTTGTGCTGTTCGTCGGTGAGGGTGGATGTCGTGTCGCCAACAGTGCGGAATTTGTATTCGCGGACGTTGGTGCGCAGGAGTGCCTGTTCGATTTTTAGAATGCAATCGTCCTCGCCGTCCTGCAACATATCAATGATTGTCAGCGTGTTAGAATAATGATTGAACACCACGACGGTCTTAAACAATATGTACAACATATCGGGGGCGTCGTTGTTTTCGGCGTAGGTGTCCTCCACGGGGATGTCCTCAAAATAGCGGACGGCGTTGAAAGACGTGTAGCCATAAAGTCCACAATACTTGGCGTCGTCGCCCTTCACCTCAAAATTGGCGAGAAACTCGCTGAGGGCTGTCTCCACGCGGTAATTTGCGGTGATTGGCTTGCGGGTGATGATTTCGCCGGGCATTTTGAAAACTGCGGTGCCGTGCTCCACCGAAAACGACGCAATCGGGCTGATGCCAATGAAAGAACGCGAATTGTCGTTGCCGTGGTAGTCGTTGCTCTCCATCAACGCGCTTTGGATTCCAATGTCGCGCAGGCGCATATACGCACTCACGGGCGTGTGCATATCGCCGAGGATGGTCTTGGATTTGGTTTTGTAAGTGTACATATTTGTATGTGTTTAGTTAATGTTTTCTGTTGTTAATGACATCAAAAAAGGTCTGCCGTGAGTTACGACAGACCTTTTTCAATTTCGTTATGTGTTTTATGGATATACACAAGGCCGCGACTCACGATTTTTTACTCCGCAAGCGCCACCACCAATTGTTATATGCCATAAGGTTTTTCATAATCTTTAATATCATTTCGACTGCAAAGAAAAAGATATTTTTTGATATGTGCAAATTTTTTTGGGGAAATTTTTGGAAAAAAATTCAGGCGTCTGAATTAGTAGTCACTACACAGCCATTTTTTTCTCCAACAAATCTTCAAGTTCAACCTTTTCATACGAACCCATAGCGGCAAAAAGTCCTGTTGAAAGTCCGTTCAATCGTTTTTCAGTCGTTGCAATCGCCGTTTCTGATTGATCAACACCAATCCACTTACGATCAAGTAGTTGCGCTGCGAATAGAGTTGTCCCTGAACCACAAAAACAATCCAATACAATGCTCCCAAGATTAGATGAAGTCTTAACAATCATTTTAAGCATTTCAAGATTCTTTTCTGTTGGATAATCAGGGTATTGTGGGTCTTTGAACTCCCAAATATCTTGCATACGCTTACCTTCTTGTTCGTCTGAAAAGATTTTTTTGCGAGGATTACCATTTGATGACCATTCAATCAAGCCATCCGCATCCCACTCCTCCAACGTCTTAACATCAGTACGCCAATGTCTGCCTTTGGGCGGTAACAATCCTTTGAAAGATTGAGGATTGAGCGTTTCACCTGGCGCGTGAATTGGCACTGTGGTGTATCGACGACCATTTTTGTCGACTTTCGGAAACAATTTTTCAATGTCGGCATCAGAATACATTTCCTTTGGTTCGTTCCAAATAGGATTTTCGCTCTTGGTGTAAAATAGAACCATATCCTTAATATTTCCATAGCCTATCCTCTTGAAGTTCTTTGGGTTACATTTGATACGAGAAATATCACTGCGGAAGTTGTCGATACCAAAAACCTTGTCCATCAATACCTTAACATAATGACCAATTTTATAGTCTATGTGAAGATATATAGATCCTTTTTCCGACAAAAGTTCTTTTAATAGAACAAGCCTTTTTTCAAGAAAATCCAAAAATGCCTGTCCTTTGAGTCTATCGGAATATGCAACAATGCCATCACGTGTACTACTTATGGTACTTGCCCTACCATTTGAAACCACAAAATCCGTCCCCGTGGCATACGGAGGGTCAATATATACCAAATCTATTTTGCCACCATATCCTTTGTTTATCAAATATTTAAGGGCTTCGTAATTATCGCCTTGTATGAGAATATTTTGTTGCATCGTTACAAAGTGTATAAAAATTCGCGCAAAACAAGTGCACTCATTATGTTGTAGTTTTTGTAAGTTTCAGTGATAGATTTGTACATTTTGCTATTGCCGCCAATGTACAAAACACCGTCAAGAATTGCGATTTTCACCGCTTCAACATTCTCTTTGAGAGTGTCTATTGCGTCATTAAATTGCGCATTTTGGTGTCCTCCAAAATCAGTAAGAAACTTAGCCTCTCCAATGACATATTTCTTATTGAATCGTGCTACAAAATCCAAACCTTTGTTGCGCTTGTATCCCAAATGCTCTTTTGCAAAATCTTTCATTATTTTGTCACTACCATCTAGGATAGCATCTCTGTCATCTGCCAAAAAATCGTCAATTTTTACAGGCATAATGCCTAACGCTTTTGTATTTAACCACTTTTGAAACATCGGACCAATCCTTCTGTTGGTTTCCTTTGGTTGAGTACATCGTTCAAAAAGTTTGTCCAAACCGAGCGAATAAATCTGTCCGCATATACGGTTTACTGTTTGGGGATTGCGGTCTAATGCTGTCTTGTCTCGCTTCAGATATGCAACATAACTATCCTTAATCGGGAATAAGTCAAGTTTCAACAATTCCCTGATTAAAAGACTATTATCTTGTTTCTCAAAAGCACTTTCTACCGTTGACCAAACATCTTTGTTAATATCCCTAATTCCATCAGGGATAGTTGGGTAAATCCTGAACAAATCGTCAAGATAAGACCTTTGGTTTGCGTATTCAACGCTGAGTTGTGTCCAATAATTCATATTGTAGTTTTTTTTTAAATTGCGCCCTTGTAATTATTGCTGACGTATGAAAACTCGGTGTTGCCGATGCTGATTGAAGCGTCGCCGGATTTGATAACTTTTTTTCTATCGGCAATGCGCCGTTGTCGTCCCAATCATTTTGTAACGCCGCCAATTCGTTGACACGCGCCAACTGACGGGCATAGACCTCGCCTTTTGCCTTGGTTTTCACGTCCTTGCGTACCATCACATCGGCAATTCCCGCAATCGACTTGATGACACGTTTCAGCGGTGCCAACATCGATTCGTCCTCCAATCTTATGACCATTTCAACCATAATGT
>CAMJWL010000087.1 GCA_946409405.1 uncultured Bacteroidales bacterium | reverse complement strand
AATTCATAATGCATAATGCATAATTGCCATTCGACGGATGCCCTACTATGCATTATGAATTACGCATTATGCATTGAGAATTATTTGTTTTTATTGAAAATGTCGTAAAAACCGCTGTTGACACGCTTAACGATTTCGTCAACAGTGATGGAGGCATTGGGCAGCACCTGCACGGGAATTGGACCGTTGCAACGCTGCGAAGCGAGGTAACGCTTGCATTGCTTGTAACGTTCTGTCATGCAATATACTGTCTTATATGTCTCGCCCGTCTTCTCGTTGAGGAGCGTACCCTCGTTGAAGATAGGGCATTTTTCCATTTTAGAGCATGCTTCTTCCATGATTCGTGTTTTTAAGATTTAATTGTTGTCTGATTATTTAGTGTGCAAAAATAATAACATTGAATGAAATATGCAAAAAAAATTGCGGTCTTGTTGAAAAAAATGGCAGATTTTCATCAAATCTGCCATTTTTAATGTGTTACTGTGGAATTTGTCAATCTTATCCCAGGAACGCAATCAAGATACCTGCTGCCACTGCCGAGCCGATAACGCCGGAGACGTTGGACGACATGCAGTAGTTAAGGACGTGGTTGCGGGGGTCGTACTTCAAGGCGATTTCGTTGGCAACGCGGGATGCCATAGGCACTGCGCTGAGGCCGGTAGCACCTATAAGCGGATTGATTTTCTTCTTGCTGAACAAGTTGAAAAGTTTTACCAGCATGATGCCGCCGAAGATTGAGAAGCCAAATGCCAGGAAGCCGCCGGCAACGATGCCAATGGTCTGCCAGTTGAGGAAGGCATCTACAGTCATAGTCGCGCCAACACAGAGACCGAGGAAAATTGTCGCCGAGTTCATGATGGCGTTGGATGCGGCGTCGAAGATACGGCTGGTAGATGCGCCAACTTCCTTAATCAAGTTGCCAAACATCAACATACCTACCAACGGAACTGCCGAGGGAACGATGATTGCAACAACGGTAGTTACCGCAATCGGGAAGATAATCTTCAATGCGCGCTCGTTCTTGATGACGGTGTTGGAGGGGTAGAGTTTGTCCTGTTGCTTCATGTTGATGGAGAGTTCATTCTTGGAGCAAGTGAGTTTCACTACCAACGGCACGATTACCGGCACGAGAGCCATGTAAGAGTAAGCCGCGATTGCAATCGGACCCAAGAGATGGGGAGCCAATTTGATGGTGGTGAAGATAGCCGTGGGGCCGTCTGCGCCGCCGATGATTGCGAGAGATGCTGCCTCCTTCATGGTGAACCAGTTGCAGGCTACGAGCAATACGGCGAAGATGCCAAACTGTGCGCCCGCGCCGAAGATGGCGAGTTTGAGGTTGCGGAGCATAGGACCAAAGTCGGTCAATGCGCCCACGCCCATGAAGATGATAGGCGGCAGGAGACCTGTCTTGATGAGGGCGTAGTAGAGGAAGTTCATCACGCCGAGGTCGTGCGCAATTTCAGGCAGCGACATTTCGTAGATGTTCCTCACTACTTCCTTGCCGTCTTTGAGGAAGTGAACCATGCCTTCGCCGTCGGTCGCCAAAACGCCCATGCCGCCGCCGGGGAAGTTGGCGATGAGTACGCCGAATGCGATGGGTATCAGCAGCAAGGGTTCGTACTGTTTCTTGATGCCAAGGTACAGCAGCACGAATGCAAGCAGATACATTATCAGGAACGACGGCTGATCGATGATTGATTGGAACGCCGTCATTCCATATATTCTTTCTAATATATCACCCATTGTTAAGTGGATTTATAAAATTCTAACAATCAATTACTTAATTCTCATCAGAACGTCGTCTTCCGATACAGAGTCGCCGGACTTGAAGCAGATTTCAGCGATTACGCCGTCAGATTCAGCGGCGATGGCGTTGAAGGTCTTCATAGCCTCGATGTAGCAGACGGTCTGACCCTTCTTGACAGCGTCGCCAACGTTTACCTGCGGGTCGGAGGGGTTCTTCTTCAAGTAGAACTTGCCTTCGAGCGGTGCGGTGAGGTCGTTGCCTTCGCCGGATGCTGCGGGAGCGGTCTCGCCTTCGGCTGCAATGCGCATGATAACGTCGTCTTCCGATACCGAATCGCCAGACTTGAAGCATATTTCGGTAACAACGCCGTCACACTCTGCCGAGATTGCGTTGAAGGTTTTCATCGCCTCGATGTAGCAAACGGTCTGACCTTTCTTCACCTTGTCGCCAACGTTTACCTGCGGGTCGGAGGGGTTCTTTTTGAGGTAGAACTTGCCTTCGAGCGGTGCGGCGAGCGGTTTGCCAGTGCCGGCAGCGGCGGGTGCTGATGCTGCGGGAGCGGCTGCCTTGCCGTCGTTTGCGCCGATGGTAACAGCGTACTTCTGTCCGTTGACATCTACGGTAACGGTCTGCGGGAACTGCAATGCGGGTACGCCGCCCTTCGGTGCGTTCTTCTCGGCTTTGCGTTTTGCAAGGTCTTCTTCAAACGACCTCTTGGCGTCGCCCGATTTGTAGAGGCGGTACTGCTGCGGGTGCATAGCGAGTTCGAAGAGTTCCTCGTCGTCCTGACCGAAGTCCCAGCCGTTGTCCTTCATCTCCTTGCGGAAAACGTCCAACTGATCGGGGTACTCGTCCTGCGGGTTGCCGGTGAAGAACTCACGACCCTGCGACTTGGCGAGTTCCACGAGTTCGGGAGCAACGGGGCCAGGCAATTTGCCCGACTTGCCAAGAAGCATGCCCCAGATGTCGTCGGCGATGAGCGACCAACGCTCTTTGCCCTTCTCCATCTGCATTACGTTGGTGAGTGCCATGTTCTTAACATATTGGCTGAAAGGCGTTACCAATGGAGGATAACCCATCTTGGGCCATACGTATGTTACCTCGTCGAAGAGTTTTATCATCAACTCGTCCTGAGTGAGTTTGGGCAAGTTGTGTTTTTCCTTGTATTTGTTGACGGATTCGAGGTTGCTCTCGAGGTCGGTCATGAGCGAACCCATCATGCCGCCGGGCAGACCGGGAGCGATGAGGAGAGAGTTCATGAAACGGTTTCTCTGCGGGATGTAGTAGCCGAGGAAGTCGTCCATCATCTCTTGGATGAGTGTGCGCACTTCCATGTACGCGCTCATGTTGATTTCCTTAACGTCGAATCCAGCGTCCTTCAACATCGGCTGTACGGCGAGGATGTCGGCGTGTCCTGTACCCCAGGAGAGCGGCTCCATGCCTACATCCACGTAGTCGCATCCTGCTTTGCAGACTTCGAGTATTGATGCCATCGAGAAGCCCGGACCGGCGTGAGAGTGGTATTCAACTACGATGTCCTTGTAATCCTTGATGCCTTTTACAATCTTGCCGAGTTTTACGGGACGTCCGATGCCCGCCATGTCCTTGATGCATATTTCGTCCGCGCCGGCGTCGATGAGTTGCTTGGCGAGGTTCACGTAATATTCAACGGTGTGGATGGGGCTTTCGGTGATGCAGAGGCAGCACTGCGAAATCATGTGCGTGCCGTCGGGGCGTGTAGCCTCGTGTGCGTAACCGATTGAGGGAATGATGTTTCTCGGGTCGTTCAATCCGCAGAATGTACGCGCGATGTCGGTGCCCTGAGTGTATTTTACCTTGTAGAAAAGTTTGCGGACGTCAACGGGGCACGGGTTCATGCGGATGCCGTTGAGTGCGCGGTCGAGCATTTCGGTCTGAATGCCAGCCTCGTGGAAAGGCTTTGTCCATTCGCGGACAGATTTGTTGGGATTTTCGCCGTAGAGGAGGTTCACCTGCTCAAAGCCGCCTCCGTTGGTCTCCACGCGGTCGAAGCACCCCATCTTGATGATTGCGGGGGCTACTTTCAATAGTTGGTCAACCCTCGGCTGATATTTGCCGGAGGACTGCCACAAATCTCTGAAAACGAGATTAAATTTTACTTTTCTTCCCATTTCTTGAAGTTTGGAATCTGTTTTTTTGATGTTTTACAATTTAACGATTTTTTCCACACGGCCCTTGCCGCCGGTGAGTTGCTCCACCGCCTTGTTGATGGCTTGCTGTACCGCACCGTCAACGAGTGCGGCGACAGGTTTGGAGGCTATCTGTTTGGGCTTCTCCTCCTCGGGCGCAAACTTGTTGACCGCCTTGATGAGCAAGTTGCCGAAACAAATAACAAGCAACAGCACAACGAATACTGTTGCAAGCCCCACGCCCATAAGCAACAGGGCTTCAGAAAAATTTCCTTCCATTTCTTGTATCGGTTTGTTAGTTTCAATAATGACTGCAAAATTATAAAATTATTTCTTAATAATTATACATTTTCCCACGAAAAAATTTTTTTCATATTAATTTTTTGTAATATGCCTTTACTGAGGTGTAATTCAAGCCTTTACCTCCAATGCTGTGTTTGAGTGAATTAGATCCAATGTGGAATTGTCTATTTTTAATCCCAATATCTTCAAAAAACGCTGATTGATAGCATCTCGGTAAAGACGTGGGTATTTGATGTTTTCTTGAATGCCTACGTTGTTCTTTTTGATTACAAACTCACCTGCCCGTCTTGACATTTCGTCAAAGGTTTCTTTGAAAAACTTGTGGTCGTCTTCGCTCAGGTGGTTGTATATTATTGGCATTTTCATCAATAGTCCAGACGGGTACGTGATGCCACCGTCATAAAGCCGCCAATGCCAATATGCAAACGACGAGTTAATCAGACAGTAAACGTAGTCGAATTTTTTTTCGTCGTTAAAATGCAGAACTGTCTGCCCGTTTCTGTTCATAATGCCTGGAAATGCCGTTGTAAAATAACGGCACGTGTTTGGCATAGACAATGTGTATTGTCCGTTTTTTGAAACAAGTTCTTCGAGCTTGTGGTTTTCAGATTTTTGAATAAGGCAGTCGAACAATGGCTGCAACTCCTTGAAACACTTATAGTATGCGGTAATTTTGTCTGAAATCTTTTGCCTTGATTCCGACAAAAAGTTTTCCAAAACTTCGCATTTCAAAAGTTTTTGTCGTTCCGACGATTTAAAGCGAATCATTGGTGTAAGCCTGAAACCTTCAGCGTCGCCTTCCGTCTTTAATACCGTTATCGCAGCCCTTACGGAATTGCTTGTGTTGGTGTTGAAGATGCCATGTTTTCTGCCGCAGAAAATGTTGCCGGGTACGTTGTCGAATGAATATATTTCGCCCGAACAACGGTTAATAATTTTGCGTAGCGAGTAGAATTTTGTCCCCGAAATAAAACTGTATGGAGTGATGATAACCGCTGATTTACAATTTGTTATTATTTTTTCCATAAATACCGCATATAATTCTCGCGAGTTATTGAGAACAGGTGTCTCCTTCCAATCTTTCCCTACGTGTTGTATGGCCGTGTAGGGCGGATTGGAAATCACTTTGCAGTTTTCTGGCAACGATATGTTCTTGGACATGAAATCGCCGCAGACAATGTTTATTTTGTCCTTTAAATCCTTACCGTATTTAAGTAAAATTGATGTTTTGCAGATGTTGAGTGCTATCGCGTCGTTGTCGTAGAGAAAAAGTTTTCCGTCACGAATTAATTGTACCGCTTTTTCTTTCCCAATTAAATTTAAAAACGTAAGAATCAGTTTGCCCGTGCCACAGGCTACATCGCAGATGTTGCTACCGTCTAAAGTGTCAAACCATTTGCTCATTACCAGCGCAATGTCGTCGGGCGTGTAATATTGTCCGTTGTTTTTTTTAAGTTGCTTGTCCCTGACGGCAAGACCTATTTCGTACATTTCGCCAAAATTCTTGACGTTCAAAAAATCAGCGTTGTCGCCGTATGTCAAAACGTAATCGCAAATGTAATTCCAAGTATTTTCGAGACCGTTATTTTCGACATCGGTGGTGTAGTTTTGAAGCGTATATGATTTTAATTTTGCAACAATCGACGGGGTAAAAACCACTTCGGCATCATTCGGCGGGGTCTTTACCTCATCATTAATCTCGTCAAAAAGACTTTTATAGAAATAATCGCGTTTCATTTTCGCCTTTCCTTTGGTCTGCAAAATTAAAAAAAAACTTTTACTTGCACAAGCACAGCACCGCCACGCCCGCCAAAATGCCGCACAGGATGTACGCCTTTTGCTTGATGTGCTGTTCGTGAAACAGCAATGCGCCAGCAAGGAACGATATTATGACGTTGCTCCTTCTTATCAGCGACACGATGCCTATCATTGCGCCGTCGGTGCTGAGACCGAGGTAGTAGAGAAAGTCGGCAACGGTGAGGAACAGTCCTATAAGCGGTATGGTGGCCTTATATTTAAAAGGCGTGGTCTTCTCCCGCGTGGGATACCAGAATATAAGCATCATGCCCAACGCCAATATGAATTGGTACAGCGAAAACCACGCCTGCACCTCCATCCTGTCGAGCATCACGGTACGGAGTAGATATTTGTCGTACAATGCTGATATAGAGCCTATTAACGTGCCGCCTATCAACATATATACAAAAATGTTGTGTTTGAAGGAGATGCCTTCCTTCCTGCCGCAGTTGGCGTAGAGGAATAGGCATACGAGTATTATGGCCGCGCCGAGCCATTGGTATGCATTGAGCCTTTCGCCGAGTACAAGCACCGCGCCGAGGAGCGTCCAGGCGGGTGCGCTCGACCTCACGGGTCCCACGATGGAGATTGGCAGGTGTTTCATCGCATAAAAATTGCACAGCCATGATGCCTGTACGATAAAAGTTTTGAGGATGATGTACAGTTGGTTGCGGAGGCACGTGCCGCCCACGGCAAATGGAGTGCCTTCCAATATGCCGAATCCAAAGGCTGAGTCCAACAACATGGGCAGCATCAATACCAGCGACGCGCCCGACGAGATGAGCATTACTACGAGTACGGCGTTTTCTTTGACCGACTGTTTTTTGCAGACGTCATATACGCCCAAGAAAATGGCGGAAAAAATTACCGGCAGTATCCACATTTTTTTATTAAGTGTGTGTCTATCAGTGTTTTGAAGGGTTAGTAATTTCTTTGGAGTCTATCACGGGGCGGATGGGTTCGCCGTAAAAACGATCCACGCTGCCTTTCCAATAGCCGGTGGCGTATTGGGTGAGTTCGTAGGCGTGTTCGGGCGTGCTTTGGGATAGGGACGACGACCAGATGCAGCCGTTGAGGGCGTACATTATGCGCTCCCTGTCCTTGATGCTGCCACACGCGGGAAGCAATATCGACTTGCCGTTTGGACCAGTTACCTTGTAATAATTGATGCCGTCGCCGCTAATCCATTCCCAGTGGCATTTTTCGGAGCGGAGTTCTTCAAACTCGTCGTTGGTGGGCATTCGCCACCCTTTGCCCCAGTTTTGGACGGCGGCGTCGTCTTCGGGCAGCAAGGTGTAGAGGCTGTCAACAAACCAATCTTCGCCCGACTCTTTTTTGAAACAGTATTTGGTGAGTTTGTGCGACGGGCTGCAATGGATGTAGGTGTCCCATGTGTACGAATCTTTTGGCACGGTCTCGCCCCATGCAAAGTACGAGCCGGGCATCATTGGGTTGCTTGCGCCGATGTTTGCCGTCGCCCACATCACGCTGAGACCAAGATCCACGTAATAATGTCCGCCCACAGTGCCAGATGTATCATAGTTGACAACGTTCCACAGGTCGTTGCCATTGCCGTTGTACTGTTCTTCGGAAAAACTGATTCCGTCGTCCTCGCAGGCGGCAAACCATACGATGGCAAGTACGATTATATATGGAAGATATTTTTTCATTGCTTCTCAGTTTTTGGTTTTACGGTGCAATAATAGTAATTTTTTTGTGGATTTACAAAGATTTTTTGGAGTAATTTTCTTGCTCGATTATCTTTTCCACTTGCACCCTCACTTCTGCCATGTCGGCATTGACGATTTGGTATTTGCAATGCGCAGCCATTTCGCTGTCGGGCATCTGATTGCTAATGCGGGCTAATATTTGCTCGCGTGTGGCGTGGTCGCGCTGCATTACGCGGGCGATGCGGGTTTCGATGGGCGCGGTAACGAGGACGCAGAAGTCGGCCTTGTGGTAAAAACCGCTTTGTATTAATATCGCGCTTTCCATTAGGATTAATGGATGGGCGGCATTGCAGACGGCAAACCGGGCGAAGGCTTCGTGTACCAACGGATGAATGAGGGCGTTGAGGCGGGCGAGGGTTTCGGGATTGGCAAACACTATGGATGCCACGCGGCGGCGGTCGAGAGTGCCGTCGTCGGAGTAGATGTCTGGTCCAAACATCGCCTTCATCCCTTGGATGGCGCGAAGGTCGGTGTCCTGAATCTTGCGGGCAACGTCGTCGCAGCAAAAAACAGGAACACCCATTTGCGCAAATATTTGAGATACAGTGGTTTTGCCGCTGCCAATGCCGCCGGTGAGTCCAATGGTCTTCATTGTATGTTGGTGTGTTTTTCGATGAGGTATTCTACGGTTTCGGGCGAGATGGTGATGTTTGTAACGCCCATGTCGTCGGGTGTTTTTGTAATCCTGACGGTGAGGAACCGGGGCTTTTTGTTGTCGTTGAGTCCTGTGAGTTCTTTGTAATCCACCTCGGCGGCAAACATCTCGCGGGCTATGCGTTTGTAATTTTTCCAGCCGACATTGAACCTGATGGTGGCGTTTTGCGAAAAAATCCTGAGCGAAACCGTGTCGGGTGTGTTAACTACACGTATTGGCACTTCTATGGAGTGCTGGGTAAATTTTTCGACGTTGATGGCTACGTCTGTGGAGGTCAGTGGACAGTTGACACCTTCCGGGATGGCGAGCCTTACTTTCTGCACGGTGGACGCGCTGAGGCGGTCGAGGGCGAGAGTCTCTGTGTGTATGGCGGTTACTGTGTCCACAATGATTGCAGGGCCGTCGATGGTAACGCTGTCGGGCTGCAAGGTAGGTTCGCCAGCAAGGCGGTACTGTTGCTCAAAAGTGATTGAACGGTCGAGTATTACAGGAACTTTGATGTGCCGAGAGAGACCGAAGTCGAGTTTTATGGTGTCGGGCTTGAGCGACAGAAATTTGTAGTCGGCGGGCATCTGCAATTCCACTTGGGCGCGGATGTCGTCGTCTGTAACAAATTTGAGCGACGAGTCTGATTCGGGGAATGTCCTGATGTCGAGTTTAGAGAGGTCGAGCCTGATAGGGGAGTAGCCGCCACGGTGCATCATTAGTTGTGCGCCGCGAGCCGAGAGCGTGATGCGCAGCATGTCGGTGGTAACGCCCGGCACGAGCATGCTGTTGTATGGCAGCCCGTAATACTCCACCTTGAAATTCGCCTCGGTGGTGATGGTGCTGCCCATCTTGTTGATATACCAGAACGTGAGCGCAATCGCCACCATCACGATGTATGTGAGGATTTTGCGGTTGATGCGTGTGCGGCTCAACTTGTATATGCTTGCTTTTAATTTGCGTATCAGAGTGTTTTTTTCTGCCATTTTGCGCTATCTGTATTTTTGCAACAATTCTTTTGCGCCGTACTGACGGCGTGATATTGCCGTGTTCCAGTCGGCATGTGCGCCTTTGCGGTCGCCTTTTTGATATTTGGCAAGCCCGCGCCATATATATATGTCAGAGAGCGATGGGTCGAGGTCGATGGCGTTGTTTAAATCGCTGATAGACAGGTCGTTCATCTGCGACTTGCAATACGCCATGCCGCGCAGCCGGTAGAATGCCGCGTCTTGCTTGGTGGTGGTGTTGATGATGCGGAGCGCGTCTATGGTGTTGCCCTCCTCGATGTGTATCTCGGCGGCGAGTAATTTGGCTGAGTCGCTGAGGGGCGCGAGGTCGAGGAGACGGGCGGCGTAGCGTGTAGCGTTGTCGTAATCCTTGTTGCGGAGGTATGCGAGGGCGGCGGCGTAGATGCGTTGCGGCGGCGCGTCTTCGTCGCGTACCGCCTTTGAATAACTTTCTGCCGCCTTGCCGTGCTTGCCCATCAGCGAGAGTATGTCGCCTTGGAGCGCGAGGTAGTCGGCGTTTGTGGGTCGGCGGCGGAGCGCCTGTTCGATGTCGTAGAGGGCAGATTTTGCGTTGCCGTCGTTGTAATAATTGAGCGCACGGAGGTAATATGCGTAGTGGAGCGATGGCGACTGCGCTATCAGCTTATTGAGCGCGGGGTATGCGAGCGCGCTCTTGCCGTTGTTGACAAGGTAGGCTGCGTATTGGAGGTCGTCTTGCTGCGCGTCGGTCTGCGGGTGGGCGGCGAGCGGCAGCATCAATATTGCCAGTAATATTATATAGGTGTGCGTCTTCATCTCAGTTTGCTTTTGTTTTTTTTCTGAATATGTTGATTGTGCCGCTGAGTTCGCGGTCTTCTAAGCCGGTGAGCCGTCGTTCATATACGGTGCAGCGGTAATAATACACGCCGTCTGGCAGTGCCGAACCGTTGTTTTGGTCGGTGGCGTCCCAATTGATGTCGGGGTCGGTGGTCTCAAATACCACTTTGCCCCATCGGTTTGTGATGGTCATGTCGATATGGTCCACAAACTGGTATGGCAGTGGGTGGTAAAGGTCGTTTTTGCCGTCGCCGTTTGGTGTGAATATGTTTGGCAGTCGGTAATATTCGCACATGTCCACGCAGGCCTTTGGCGAGGGGAGACCTTCGTTGCCGGCGGAGTCTCGGGCAGCCACGGCGTAGCATCCGGCAAGTCCGTTGGTGGGGAAGTGCTTGTATTCTGTAACGGTTGGCTCCACTTCGTCGATTTTGGAGAGAGTGCCGTCCAAAGTCTCTGAGTAGAGGATGTAGTATTTTTCGATGCCAAGGCCGCATACTGTGTCGGGATGCCAGGTGAGTTGGTTGAACCCGTCGTCGCATCTTGATACGGCGTTCATGTCAACGCACGGTGCTATGGTGTCGAGTGGCGTGGCATATGCTTCCTGCGACCAGTTTTCGAGGTGCGTGGGCAGTCCTGGCGCGGAATAATAGCCTATTGTCTTTAGCTTGTAGCCGTAGGTCTGTCCGTTTACGAGGTTGTAGTCCACGTAATAATCCTTGTCGGTTTCGCCTACTTTCTTGAAGGTGTCGCTGTCGGGATCCTTGCGGTATATTTCGTATTTGTCGTTGTGCCACGGAGTATTGGCCTTGTGGGTGATTCTTACGCGGCGGTCGGATGGCGTGAGGGTGATGAATACCGACGAAGCCTTGTCTGACGCGCCGTTGTCGCGGAGGTTTTGGGTCTCCGGGTCGGTGGAGTAAAACGCCACATGGAACTGCGACTGGTGGTTTTGTGTGTCAAAATTTTTGTGGGTGTATGTGGTATCGTCCATGCCGTGGTTTTCTTGTGTGATGGTAACACCCTGTTCCACCGCCTCGGCGATGAAGAGGATGTATTCGTATGGCGGCGGCATGAGCATTTCGTCGATAGGTTCTAACGGTGTAGTCCACTTGACGGTTACGTTGCCGGTGTGTTCGTCGGTGGAGTTTACAGAAACGTTGGTTATCGCTATAAGACCTCTCACGAGTACTTTGCGGGCGGGCGGCGAAGGCTGGCTTTCCGCTCCGTCGGCAAATATGGCAGTTACTCTGTACGAATATACAAAGCCGCCCGGCAGACCCTTGCCGCCGTCGTCGTCGATATAAATGGTGTCGTTGCCGTTGTTGATTTCGGCGATGAGGTGGTAGCCGCTGCCGTTGCGTATGCCGGTTTCGCAGATGCCAGGCTCGTAGTCGTCGAGGTTGTTGTCCTTGCGGTATATCTTGTAGCCGGTGGCGTTGAGGTTGCCGCCATTGTTCCATACGAGTTTTATTTCGTTGTCCACGGAAGATATTTCTGTAATGGTGGGCGACGGTGCTATCACGCGGATGTTGATGGTGTTGTATGCAGTGAGCGGCACTTTCCAGTCGTCGTCATATACCTTAATTAATAGTTGGTATGGCAGACGGCGGACGTGGCTCTGGTTGGTCTGCCACGTAAAGCGTCCTACTGGAGTGTGAGTCCATTGCTTGACTTCGTAAAATTTTGCTGACGAGTCGGGTAGTATCAGCGGGCCGCCCGATGCAGACATCTTCATGCGGTCGCCGTCGGGGTCGCCAGCCGTTACGTTAATTTGCAACAAGTCGCCAGCCAGTACGCAGTGGTTGCCGGTCTTGTCGATTATGGGTGTGTGGTTGTCGGTGTCGATTACCTCTACCTGGATGTCGCGCAACACCTGACCTATTTTGATGCCATTGCGCCATTCCTCTATCCACATTGCCACGTTGTAGGTGCCGGTTTGAGAGGGGCGTTCCCATACGAAGTCGCCGGTGATAGGATCCACGTATATCGAATCGCTGACGGGCGGGAGCGTGTAGCCCACAATCTCCTGTCCGTCTTGCTGCAAACACGTTGCAATGCGGTACGACAGACTGTCTCCATCGGGGTCGTATGCGCCGGGGTTGTGTACGAATGTCTTGTTTAACGCCGCCTTGTCCATAGGCGCGTTGAGCAGCACTGGCGAACTATTTTTGCCCAAGGTGGCATCTATCTTGAGCGTGGTCTTGATGGCAAAAACCACGTTGACGGAGTTAGGGATGTTGCTGACGCCCTCGTTTCGGTTGGGGTCCTCCATATATAATACGTATGTGCCAGGGCCAGCAAAGGTATGCTCGCCGTAATAGACGTTTTTCTTCAAGTAGGTAAACGACAAAGCGTTTACCTCGTCCAAGAGCGTTCCTTTGCCGTCCCTTGTAACTGTGATTGTGCCTGTGCCGTCGCCACAGTCCACTTCGAGTTCGTCCCTGTCTGCCTCCGTAAGCGTGTAGCAATACGTATAGACTATAATCTGGTAGTGGTATCCAGATATGTGCTTGTACACAATTTCGCCCGCCCTATTGTGTGTGGCGGATGCGTTGCCGGTCATCAAAAATGTCAAGACCGACAGCAGAAATATGATTTTTGATGCAATTCTCATTTTTTCAAAAAAAAGTCGTCATATAATTTCCGCAAAAGTAATGAATTTTTTAATTTTATGCCGAATTTTAATCAATTTTTTGTATTAGTGAAAAAATTGCTATGTCAGATACCACCAACAGCATATTGTACAGCGAACTTGGGAACGACGAACTGAGTTTCGTGTACCTCGGCAAGTTTGACAATTCGGTGCTCGGATTTGCCACAGAGATACTCAAAGGGCATCTTTCGCAGACCGTGGAGTCGGAGGGCAAGAAAAACAAACTCTCGTTTCTGATGATAGAGAGTTTCCAGAACATCCTCCGCTACGGGCTTGCCGGACGCGCCGCCGAGATGACCTCAGGCGAA
>CAMJWL010000086.1 GCA_946409405.1 uncultured Bacteroidales bacterium | reverse complement strand
TTTACAATTGACAATGCAATGTACAAATAATTGAACTATCAGCCGTTACACGCTGCGCACCTGTCCTTTGCCATAGACCTTCCACTTGTACGTGGTGAGTTCCTTCAAGCCCATAGGACCGCGGGCGTGGAGTTTTTGGGTGCTGATGCCGATTTCTGCGCCGAGACCAAATTGTGCGCCGTCGGTGAAGGCAGTGCTTGTGTTGTAGTAGCAACAAGCCGCGTCAACAGCGTTGAGGAACTTTTCGGCGGCATTGGCGTCGTCGGTGATAATAGCCTCGGAATGTTTGCTGCTGTATTTATAAATGTGGTCGAGTGCCTCATCAAGGCTGTCAACGGTCTTAATCGCCATCCTCAATGCCTGAAATTCGCGTCCAAAGTCAGATTCTTCGGCGGGTTTGAGGGATGCGGCGTAATGAGTGTTGAGGGCGGCGTATGCGCGGGAGTCGGCAAGAATTTCCACATTCTTGGCGGCGAGGTCAGTGCAGAGCGCGGGCAGGTCGGCAAGGCGGCTGCTGTGGATTATCAGGCAGTCGAGGGCATTGCAGACGCTCACGCGGCGGGTCTTGGCGTTGGTGATAACGGCGCGACCCATATCGAGATTGGCGGCCTTGTCGAAGTATGTATGAACAACGCCCGCACCAGTCTCAATGACAGGCACTTTGGCATTGTCGCGGACGGCATTGATAAGCCCCTTGGAACCACGGGGAATCAAGACATCAATGTAACCAACAGCATTCATCAACTGCGTAGCGGCTTCGCGCTCAGGGGGCAGAAGTTGGATGATGTCGGGGTCGATATTGTTGTTTTTCAACACATTGTGAATAATATCAACAAGTATAGTGTTAGAATCCTTGGCATCGCTGCCGCCTTTCAATACTACGGCGTTGCCAGAGCGGAGGCAGAGCGAAACCACGTCAACAGTTACATTGGGACGCGCCTCATAAATAACGCCAACCACGCCGAGAGGCACGCGCACTTTGCGGAGGTCGAGACCGTTGGGCATCGTGCGCTGCTCAATAATCTCGCCGTAAGGTACGGGGAGTGTGGCAACGTTGCGAGTGTCAGCCGACATGCCGTCGATGCGTTTAGAATCGATGGAAAGACGGTCGTACATTGGGTTTGCGGGATCCATGCGCGAAAGGTCTTGCGCGTTGGCGGCGATGATGGCGTCCTTGTTGGCAACGAGGGCGTCGGCTATTTCGTTGAGTATTTTGGCGGACTGGGCGTCCGTGATTAATCCGGTTTTGCGCGCCGCTTCTTTGGCGGCGGCGAGTTGAAATTCTGTCTGTGTCATAATAATAATATTTTTGGGCGGACGAGCCGTCCGCGCTCCAACATTGTTAATCGGGATAAATATATAAATAGTCGTAATGGATTACGGGCTTGGAGTGTTTTGTGGGGTCGAGTTTTAGGAGGCGGTCTTTGTCGATGGAGACGCGGCCAACACCGATTGTAACACCGTCCTCGTCTTTGATGAGGAGGAGGTCGTCTTTCTTAAACTCGCCTTCGATGCGCACAATGCCCGGATACAAGAGACTTGCAGCCTTCTGGTGGTCGCGCAATGCGGTGGCGGCTCCTTGGTTTACAATTACTGTAGCCTTGGTGAAACCGTCTGAATAGGCAATCCACTTTTTGATGGCAGGGCTGCGGTCGCCTGCCGTGAAATGTGTGCATACAAAATGCGGGTCGCCCTCCACAAGCCGCGTAATCACCTGCGGCGTAGTGCCGTTGGCAATGTAAACGTCGATGCCCGAATCGGCGGTCTTGCGGGCTATGCGGCATTTGGTCAACATTCCACCGCGACCAAAATTAGACTTGGTGGTCTGTATATATTGGGCGACGTTGGTGCGGGGCGTTATGTCGGTGATTACATACGAACCGGGCGACTTGGGATCGCCAGTGTAGATGCCGTCTATGTTGCTGAGGATGAATAGTTTTTGACAATCCATCATCGAGGCAAGGAGGCCGGAAAGTTCGTCGTTGTCGGTAAACATCAATGCCGTTACAGATACCGCGTCGTTTTCGTTGACCACGGGGATTACGTTGTTGTCCCAGAGCGTGGAGATGCAGTTGCGCATGTTGAGGTAATGCTCGCGTGTGCCAAAATCCTGTTTGGTAACGAGAATTTGACCGATGAGGATGCCGTATTGGTCAAAGAGTTTCTTGTAAGAGTCGATAAGTTTTACCTGACCGATGCTCGACAGCAACTGACGCTGCGATACGGGGTCGAGAGCCTGATAATTTTTTGCCATGCTGCGACCCGCCGCCACCGCGCCCGAAGTTACAAGTATCACCTTGTGGCCTTGCGCGTGGAGGTCGGCAATCTCTTTTACAAGGTTGCCCATGCGCTCCACGTGGAGCATGCCGTCAGATTGGGTCAAAACATTAGAACCTATCTTTATGGTTATTGTCATGGTTGGTTTTTACAAAGAGTTAATTGTCGTGTTTGAGCTTATTGCCGTTGCCGTCGGTGTAAGAGTCGGTAACAATCATAATAATGTCGATAACCCACCAAATGCAACAAATATTAAAGGTGAGCAACTGGATTACACCCGCCACATAGTGTTTGGTGTAAAACCTATGGACACCAAATGCACCGAGAAATATGCACAATAGCAACGTTATAAGCCAATCATACCGTTCCGTATTGCCGTAATACTGGTTGTTGCCATACGGATATCCATTGTGCTGCTGAGGGTTTTGCGGCGGAGCATATTGCTGACGGTTATGCTGATTGCTGTATCCGCTTTGCTGCTGGACGGGCGGCTGCGACGGAATGTAGCCGACGTTGGGTCTAATCGTCAACGGCGACGAGCATACCGAACAAACCGTGTCGCTCGACGTGGTGCCAGAGCCGCATTTTGGGCAATAGTTGCTGCCCGCACCCGAATCGCAGAATGGGCATTTGTAAGCATCCGCCGGAATTACAAGCCCACAGTTGCGGCAGTAACGTTGGTCGGAGGCAAGGAACTTGGGACCTACCTTGGTCTCAATGTACGGCTGTTGCGACGGCTGCGATTGTGGCTGACTCTGCATCTGCGGCGGCACAAAAGGTTGCGCTTGCGGCTGTGGTTCAGGCTGTTGCGACAGCGGCGGCACGATATTGGCGTCCTGACGTACCGACAACCTGGCTGGTGCGACGAGAGATGCCTTACATTGTACGCACTCCACGTCGCCAGGAATACAGAAATGCCCGCATTTGGGACAATAATTATTGCCATCGACGGGGTCGAATCCGCATGACGAGCAAGATGCGACACCTTCCGCCACTATGTTTCCACAGTTTCTGCAATACATGGTATAATTTGTCTTTTAATATTGTGTTTATTCGTTTTTCTTTTCGTTGCGGAGACTTGCAATCTCCACGCGCATCTTGTGCAGACGCTTATCGTAATCCTTGATATTTTCCTGCAACTGCGCCTCCTTCTTCTTGTACTCGGTGATGTCCATGGCGAGGTACAGGATTTTCTCGATGTTGCCGTTGATGTCGTAATACGGCGTGTATGTAGCCCAAAGCCACTTGACATCGCCGTTTTTGGCGGTGCGCATGGTCTCCTTCTCCACATATTTGCCGTCGGTTACCTGCGTGAGCATCTGTTCGAGTTCCTTGGCGGCCTGCGGGTTGACGTCCATGATGTTGACACCCTGCAACTCCGCACGGTCGAAGTGCATTATTTTCAAGAACCTGTCGTTGGCATCGAGCAACACGCCCGTCGTGGTAAATTCGAGGGTGAGCAAGGTGTTGTTTAATGCGCCGATAATGCCCTTCATCTCCAACTCGCGCTGCTGCGAACGGTTTTGCTCCTCTTTGAGTTTCTCGATATTCTCAGTCATCTGTTTCTCGTTTTGGGCGAGTGTGTCCGCCTGCGAACGGAACTGCTTCATCAGTTGCTCGGTCTGCTCGTTGATGCGGACAGTTACAAGCGAACTTGCAATGGTGGGCGAGATTACATTGAGGAGTTCCATCTCGTGCGGCTTCAACTCCGAGATAAAGGCGATTTCGATTATCGCTATCAACTCGTTGTCGTACAGCATCGGCAGGATGGCGAGGGTGCGCGGCTTCGACTTGCCAAGCCCCGAAAATACGTTGATGTAGTCGTCGGGGAGTTTGTTGAGGAAAATTGGCATTTTTTCCACGGCGCAAGTGCCAACGAGACCAACACCTTTCTGGATTTTTATCTTGACAGCCTTCTTTTGGTTCATCGACACGGCGGCGTTGAGCGTCAGATATTCGCCGTCCGCCTCCTTAGAATATATGTAAAGTCCGCCCAAAATTGCCTTGGTGTATCTTACGAGGGTCATCAGGATGTTTTCGGCGAGGACGTCCACCTTGTTGGAGCCGATGCGCATAGCCTCGTTGATGGCGGCGATGCCCTGCGAAATCCAGTTTTCCGTCTCCTCCTTGGTCTTACGGTCGTTTTCCGACTGGGCAATTTTGCGGAGGGTGTCGAGCATGTTGTTGTACGACTGCTGAAACTTGTTGCTCTGCGGCAAAGTGTCGAGAACGTCGTCGTATCGGTACGACTCAATCTCGCGGTTGAGGTCGCGGATTTTTACAAAAGTCTTGTGAAATTTTTGCAGGATGTTGTCAAGTTTGCGCAACTCAGGCACATAGAGATGACTCGTAGGCGGATATTCCTTATCGACGTTGGCCAGGTCGCCACCTTTTTCGGTGAGGGCAGACACCTGCGAACGATAATACCATCTGAACATCATTATCATCAACATCAACAATACATATACCACAAAACCAAGCAACAACGACCTGATTAACAACGCATTGCCCTCGCCGCAAAGTGCGTCGTCGTCGCAAATCATGCACACGTTGAAATGCGCGTTTACCTCGTCGAGGCTGCAAGTGCGCGTGGCGATGTAACTATCGCCGTCGTACTGCTCTATCTCCTCGCCACGGCGAAATTTGATGTAATAAAAATCGGGTGCACCGTCCAGCACCGACTCCAAACTACGTCCAATCAACAGCGTCTTGTCTGGCGAAACCGCCACCTTGCCGCTCGACGAAAACACCACCAACTGGCATCCTTCGGGCTTGCTCACCGCGCCAAGGCGTTGGTTAAGATTGTTGATGACGTACTCCGCACCGATAACGCCAAGTAACTTGGTGCCAAAGTGCAGCGGATATACCACAGGCATTATCAGGAGGTTTTTGGCACTCTCGCGGATGATGCGCGGCTCTTGGATAAAGACGTCCTTCTTCGACTTGAAATAATAATAGGAATTGACATCGGTATTGTCGTTATAATTGCGAATCATGTCGCGCTCCACCACGCCGTCCGAATGTTTCTCAAACTTAGGCACAAACCTGCCCGTGCTGTCGTGATATTCGGTGTGGGCGTAGTCGGCGTCCTTGCCGTCATAGACATTAGGCTCCCAAACCATGTAGAGCGTCTTCATGTCGGGTTCAGACGAGATGGTCTCCTGCATCAGCACCGCCGCCTGGCTGCGGTCGATGGTAAATTCGAGTTCGGGGTTGCCTATCTGCACAAACCACAGCGACAACTGTTGCAGCGTCTCTATCTGCGACATGATGCTTTCCTTCAAGGTGGCGGAGATATTGGTGTTGCTCTCCTGAATCTTTTCCTTAAACTCGGCTATCTTGCCAGACCGACCCACAAGCCCTATCACGAGCGCGATGAGCATCACGACAATGAACCCGACCGTCGCATAGACAAAGTAGAAGTCATACGAGCGTCCGAGCAATGATTTTAGCCGGTTTTTTATGTTTGTTGCCATAATCTAAAAATGTCCCTTTCATTATGCACTGATAACAGTGGCAAGTAATAAAATCTTCTCTACGTCGCCCTTCGAGTTTTGCATCGGGAAGAGGTTTGCGCTGATAGTAATCTTCTGCGAAGCCGAGGTGCGGAGTTTAAACATCTCGTGCTGCTCCTTGCCGGTGCAAAGTATCGTAAGCGACATGGAAAACGGCGTAACGTATTCCGACGTAAGAAATTCGGTGAAATCCTTGTTGATAACGTCGGCGTCTTGGAGGTTCATCAGCGTGTAGAAGAACGGCGTTGACGACAATACCACGCCCCTCCTGCTCAACTCCAACTTTATCACAAACGAATCCAACGCCTTGCTCAACGTCTTCATCTCCATCTCACGTTCCTCGATATATTTCTGTTTTTCAGCGAGTTCCTTTTCCTTCTCGTTCTGCTTGTCCATCTGACGGTTGATTTCCCTCTCTTGCAGACGGAGTTGGCGTTCCATCACCTTGGTGTCAGATATGTCCATACCTATATTGATGATTTTGAGGACGTTGCCCTTGTCGTCAGTAATCGGCGAGAAGGTCTCCGAAATCCATATAGTCTTTGCCTTGGTGTTGATACTCTCCACAAGGCTTCGAGTCTGCCCGTGGCGAAGGTCTTCCCAAAACTTGCGGTAATTCTTGTCGTTTGGCTTAAAGGACGAAATGTCGGCGTGATTTCTGCCAACGAGGTCATCCTCAGTGGCTTGCAAGAGGTCGAGCATACGAGAGTTGACGTGCAGAATGGTGCCGTCCTTGTCGTACTGAGTAACGAGCGAGGTGGAATCCACGGCACGGAAGAGACCGCGCATTTCGGAGTCCTTGGTTTCGGCTTCCTCTTTGAGGCGGCGCATCTCCTGGAGGTTGCGGCGCATCTCCACTTCCTGGATTTTCATGAGTTTAGACTGCTCCTGACTACGCTGCAAAAGGGTTTCGGTACGTTCGCTAATCTTTAATCCCGATATGGCGGACGCGATACTTTCGGCAATGCGGCTGAGGAATGTTACCTGGTATTCCTCAAAAATCTTGAAGGATGCCAACTCTATCATGCCGCTGTTTTTCTGGTTGAAGATAAGCGGCACAATAATCAGATTGTTTGGCTGCGCGTCGCCCAAACCGCTCACTATCTTGATGTAACCCGGCGGCAGGTCGGTCAAATTGATAACGCGGCTTTCGTGGTAGGCGCGGCCAAGAAGTCCGTCGTCCACGGAAAAAGTCTGCTCGATGAGTTTCTGTTTTTCGTATGCGTAGCAAGCCGAAAGTTCCAATTTGACATGTTCGGGGTCTTCCTCGTTGGTGAAGTAGATTGCACCCTGGATTGCGCCCACGTATTTTACAAGGTTGCTTATAATATTGTAAGCCAACACTTTGCGTTCCTGTCCGTGAAACCTCAAAATCTCAATAAACTTGGTGATGCCCTTGTTGATCCAATCGCTCTGTTCGATTTCCACCTTGCGGTTTTTGTCGTTGGTTTCCTTTACGGAAAGTTTTTCTTTGAGGTCGAGGAGCAAATCGCCTTCAAAATCCTTGCCGCGCTCTATGTTCAGTTCTGTATCAAAACCCTTCTCGATGAGTTTTTCGAGACAGTCGATGCGGTTGTGCTGATTGTCGATAATTGTGTTGATAACATGCTCCATGTCAACGAGTTCCTGCGGCTCCAACTTGGAAACCAACCTCGACGAATTTTTTTTGGGCACTTTGCCCTCCGCCACTTGGTAGATGAAGTAGCGCACCTTGTCAAACAATTTTGCCGAAAACCAATTGGACAACAGCACCGTGGCAGTAGCCAATCCCCAAAATATGGCAAACATCAGGATAATCAACGATTTGCGCATAGAGGAAATGCCGAGTTCGTCGTCAGGACAGCACGCGCCGATATACACATCAAAATCCTTGATGTACGCCGCCTTCTGACACACCTTGTAATCTTTTTCGGGCATTTTATAGACGGTGGTCTCGATGTCGTTGCCAACGCCTTTGAGTTTGTTGAACATGCGCTCGGCACTCAGGCTCTCGGCGTTGGCAAAATCGGGATGAACATATATTCCGCCCGATTTGCTCATCATAAAGAGGTATCCCGATTCGTTAACCACCTGATTCTTAACATAACTCTCGGTCTCCCTCGATATGCCAAAACTCTTCATACACGAAATCATGCCGCTGATTTTGGTGTTAAGGAACAACGGGAAAAACGCCGCCACATACTGTTTTTTGAAGATTGTGATATTGCCGCTGTATATCTCGCCGTTCTCCACGGTAGGCACGATGTCCGACGTGTTGGGGATAAAAACGTCCGAGAGCAACTGCTTGTCGGTATGGTCGAAGTTGGACGCCATGATGAGGTATCCTTCGGGTATCTTCTGATAGATGGCCGACTGCGCACCCGTGAGGCTATATACATTCTCTATCAGGGTGTTGAGGGTGGAGATGTCCTTGCCTCTCACCGTCCAGCGGGGTATGCGCTCGTAAGAAGTCTCGCCGGTCTCGAAGTTGGTGGTCTGCCGTCCGATGGAATCCTTCTCCTCGGTAATCTGCCCGCTCTGCCGCATAAAATGCACAAATAGCCTCAGCGACTCCGACACCTTCTCGCTGTTGATGCTGTTTTCTGTTTCGAGTCTGTATCTGAGCGCGTTGATGGCCTCGTCCATCTGCTGATAGTTTTTGCTGCGAATCTCGGAGTCCTGCGTGTATAGGGTCAATGCACACAGCACACCGAATATTATGGCAAACAACACCGCCAGGAGTATGTTTACCACAAGATATATCCTGCTATTTGTCTTCTTGGAGTTCATCTATATCGTCAAAAAATCAGTCGTCTAAATTAGTAACTTTCGGGCAAATTCAGTTCCAAAAAGCATAATTTTTTCAATTTTTTTGCTCAAAGCACTTCAATATACCTTTTTAAAGCACTTCCAACGGCTTGATTAAGTCTGTGAGCGTGGGTCTGTGGTTAAAAATTCCAAACAACGCCGACCCGCTGCCCGTCATCGAAGCGTACAATGCGCCACTCTCGTAGAGCGCGTCCTTATATCGCTGCAAATCAGGGTATTTGGAAAACAGAAACTGCTCAAAGTCGTTCTTAATAAGTCCGCGCCACTCCGTTACAGGACGCTTAAAATCTTCCATAAGGCTCGATGCCGGCTCCTGCGGCTTCACCAACGAATATGCCTCCTTGGTGGAGATTACGAAGTCTGGCTTAATCACCTTGATAATGTAATCAGCGTCAAGCATCGGCACAGGTGTCATCACCTCTCCCCTACCCGTGGCAAATTTGGGCGAGTTTTCGATGAAAAAGGCGCAGTCGCTGCCAATTTGCGCCGCCATCTCCTCCATTTCCTTGTAGGTCATGCCGAGAAGAAACATGTCGTTGAGAGCCTTGATGGTAAACGCCGCGTCCGCCGAACCTCCGCCCAATCCCGCGCCCACGGGAATATGCTTATGGAGCGTAAAATCCACCAACGGAATCCCATATTTATTGCGGAGCATATAAAAAGCCGTCTGCACGAGGTTTGGCCCGCTGAAATTGAGGTTCATCGCACTTGTCATCGAAAAATACGACCTTTCGTCCGACTTGCTGCGCTGAATCTCTATCGTGTCCAAAATCCTCACGGGATAAAACACCGTCTCAATATCGTGGTAGCCATCTTCACGGCGGCGCACGATATTCAACCCGATGTTAATCTTGGCGTTAGGATATATTGTTCTTGTCATAGCAATCTGTTTTTTGATAAATATCAATCTGCAAATTTAAGAAAAAAAATCCATTTTTTAGCAAATGAATCATTTTTTTTGTAATTTTGCGTGGAGTGCGTTGGAGTGCAGGCGTCTTGCCCGCCTTCTTGACCATAAATTAAAAGAATTACCAAGAATTAAAATAATAAATTTTGATGTTGATAGACACATTCGCAACCCTCGGCAAAATTTTTGGCGCGGCGGCGGGCGACGGCAACGATTGCACCGCCGTCTCCTCCCCCACCCCTCTCGACGCGCCCTTCGACGAATTTGCCAAAAACCTTGGCAGCCTCGCCGCCGAATATTACCGTTATAACGGCTGGTTTGCGCCGGAGTTTGTAAAGATGCAACTGCGCTCGCTCTCGATGATGCTGACGGAGAAGAATTTGCAGGAGTTTGCCGCTCATTATTCGCTCGCCAACGCTCAAGAGCGCGACTTGCGAGTCAAGATAATCCCCGCTGGAAATATCCCTCTCGTAGGATTCCACGACATGCTGTGCGTATTGATGTCGGGCTGCAAATGTATCATCAAACATTCGTCAAAGGACAAATTGCTGCCCTCAGCCGTAGTTGCAATCCTGAAAAAAATAGATCCCTCGCTCCAAGACCGCATCATAGAGGAACAGGACGGCGAAAGGCTTGATTTTGACGCGATTATCGCCACGGGCAGCAACAACACGAGCCGTTATTTTGATTATTATTTCTCCAAATATCCCCACATCATCCGTCGCAACCGTCATTCGGTGGCTATACTCACCGGCAACGAGACGCCCGACGACTACCACGCTCTTGCAGACGACATCTTTGCATATTACGGCCTCGGATGCCGCAGTGTGTCAAAGATTTATGTGCCAGTGGATTACGACTACAACACCTTCTTTGGCAACATCATCGACTACTGCACCGTAGCCCACAACGCCAAATATTCAGACAATTACACTTACAACAAGGCTATCTATCTGATGAGCGACGCCCAAATCCTCGACAACAATTTTCTGTTGCTCAAAGAGGACGAAGGTCTTGGTTCGCCGATTGGAGTTTTGTATGCCGAACGCTACGACAATATTGAAGCCGTGGCAGACAAACTTCGCGGCATGAAGGACGATTTGCAATGCGTAGTTTCCGCGAATCCGATGCCTGGACTGCCAACGGTTGGTTTTGGCAAGGCACAATATCCTGGGCTGATGGACTATGCTGATGGCGTGGATACGATGGAGTTTTTACAATGCATAAATTCATAATTTAAAATCATGCAGCCCGCCGAGCCTCAAATATCGTCCACAGTGAGCCTCTTGCTCAAAATATGCGCCGTAGTGGGCGTGTTGTTGTTGGTGTATTACCTGCGCAACGTGCTGTTGCCGTTTGCGGTGGCTTTTCTGTTAGCGTACATATTGAACCCCGTGGTCAACTTTCTGCAACGCTTCCTGCGCCGCAGATGGATAGCCGTTACTATAACGCTGATAACAACCGCCGCGCTGATTTACGCGATATTGGCTACGATACTGCCGTTGCTGTTTTCGGAAATGAGGCACTTGTACGAACTCCTTGTGGAACACGAAGTAATGAGCGAATGGCAGGGCGGGTTGCCTACCTTTGTATCCGACTTCTTAGAAAAAATTGGCAACAGCGAAAAAATCGCCGCAATCTTTGCAAGCGACAACATCGCCGCAATGGTTGACTCGCTTTCAAAAGTGGTTTTGCCGCAGTTGGGGTCGTTTTTCAGCAAGACCTACAACGCGATAGCAAGCGTTTTTGGAGTTACAACAATAATACTGTACATCATTTTTATAATGCTCGACTACGACGGCATCAGCAAGAGCGTTGTGGAACTCGTACCAACCAAATTTAAAGATCGTTTTCTGAGATTTTTTACACGCTTTACGTCCGAGATGCAAAAATATTTTCGCGGGCAACTCCTTATAGTGCTGTGCGTTATGGTGCTATATTCCACAGGATTTTCGATAATCAGGTTGCCAATGGGATTGTTGCTGGGATTGTTGGTGGGCATGCTCAACATTGTGCCTTACCTCCAAATCATCGGCTTCCTGCCCGCACTGTTGCTGTGTTTTGTGATGAATATGGAGACCGGCACTCCTATTTGGCTGTGCATAGCAATGACAGCGGGGGTTTTTGTAACGGTACAGATAATCCAGGATATGTTTCTTACGCCCAAGATAATGGGACACGCCACGGGACTCAACCCCGCGATGATTTTGCTGTCGCTGTCGGTGTGGGGCAAATTGCTGGGATTCCTCGGACTGATAGTCGCCATACCGTTCACCTGCATTGTCAAGATTTATTACAGCGAATACAAAACACTATACGAAAAGCACGACGCCGAAAAACACAACGCCGAAAAACTTAAAAACACTGCACAATGAAATTTAGCATCATCATACCCCTATACAACCGCCCAAACGAAATCGACGAACTTTTAGACAGCCTTACACGCCAGACTTTCAAGGACTTCGACGTTATTGTAGTGGAAGACGGCAGCAACGTCCGCGCCGACGAAATCATCCAGAAATACCGGCCGCAACTCGACATCAAATATTTCTTCAAGCCCAATTCGGGGCCCGGCACCACGCGCAATTACGGCGCAGAACGTGCCGAGGGCGATTATTTTATTTTTTTTGACAGCGACTGCATCATCCCCGACGATTACATGGCGATAGTAGATCAACGCCTCGCCGAGAATTTCACCGACTGTTACGGCGGCCCTGATGCGGCGATGCCAACTTTTACACCCGTGCAAAAGGCTATTAGTTACGCCATGACATCGATAATCAGCACCGGCGGCATACGTGGCGCAAGCGAAAAGGCGGGCAAATTTCATCCGAGGAGTTTCAACATGGGTTTTTCGCGCAAAGTCTTGGAGGCGACACATGGTTTTTCCACGATGCGTTTTGGCGAGGACATAGACATGACATTGAGAATTTTGGAAGGTGGTTTTGAGACTCAATTAATCAAGGAGGCTTTCGTATATCACAAACGCCGCACCGACTTCCGCAAATTTTTCCGTCAGGTGTTCAACTCCGGCTGCGCCCGCATCAACCTCGATCAGCGGCATCCAGGTTCGCTGAAACTGGTTCACACGTTGCCAGCGTGTTTTCTCGTGGGCGAAATTGTTTGCATACTTGCCGCCATTATAACAGGCATTGTTACAAAGAATTGGCTCGTTCCAATGATTTGCATTTCGCCGCTGATATTGTTGGCAGCGATAGTTTTTGCAGATTCCTTGCGGCAAAACGGTTTTAAAGTCGCATTGCTATCAGTAGTTGCGGTGTTCGTGCAATTGACGGCATACGGCATGGGATTCATCAAAGCGGCGTGGAATACGTATGTGAGGGGCAAGAAGGAGGACACGACGGGATTTGTGAGAAATTTTTACAAGTGATTGAGCGGGCGAGCCGCCCGCACTCCATAGTAGAATCGTCAAAAAAGTTTTTTTAAAGGACAGCATCAAAAAATCAAGATTTTTATATAAATTTGCCACAAAATACGTTATCAAAAAATGAAAAACGACACTTACAAAGCAGAAATATCACTCGGCAAATCTATGCTCGGCGGCATTGGCAAAAGCGTCGCCGTGCTTTGCTCATCGTCCATCAAGGAAGACACACCGCATTACGACAAGGGCGTGGAGACCGGCTATGCGCTTGGGTTGGCGGGATACGCAGTCATCACCGGCGGAGGCCCTGGGCTTATGGAAGCCGTCAACAAGGGTGCGCAGCAATCCGGCGGCAAATCGGTGGGTATGTGCATGAAATTTCCGGGCGTATTCATCCAAAACGAATACATCGACCCTCAATACAACGTGGTGCTAACAAACATGGCGGCGCGCAAACAGTTGTTTTGGGACATGGCGACGGCTTTTGTGGCATTGCCCGGCGGCTACGGCACATTAGACGAAATCACGGAGTGCATGACCTTAATGCAAATGGGCATCATCAAAAGACGACCGATAATATTGCAGGACGCGGAATTTTGGAAACCATTTGTATCGTGGCTGCGAAACGAGTTGCTCGCTGAATACAAGGTGATAAAGGATGACGACCTCTCCTACATCCACCTTTCCGCCACGCCCCAAGAAACAGTAGAAATCATCAAAAAATCAATCTAACACACATAAAAAATGAAAAGGATAATATTGCTCTTAACAATGATGCTCGGCATCGCCGCAGCCACATACGCGCAAGTGCCATCGGCACAGAGCGCGATAGACCGCACCGCCAAACCAGGCGACACGCTCACGGTAACAGTGAACGTCAAGAAATGCGACCTCGCTTGCTTCGCGCAGTACCAACAGTTGCTGCCCGAAGGCATGACGGCTCTCGAAGTCAACGGAGGCTCCGACAACGCCAACTTCTACTTTGAAAACAGCAAGGTGCAGTACCAATGGTACAAACTGCCCATCGAGCGCGACATCATCA
>CAMJWL010000085.1 GCA_946409405.1 uncultured Bacteroidales bacterium | reverse complement strand
AAAACATTATGCCCGCAAATAAGAACGCTCTTATCCGTTATAAGACCATCGACAACTGCCTGAGAAACAAGTATCGGCGGTGGACGATTGAAGATTTGGTGGATGCCTGTTCGGACGCGCTGTACGACTGCGAGGGCATCTCTAAGGGTGTGTCGTTGCGTACCGTGCAGGGCGACATCCAAATGATGCGCAGCGACAAACTCGGTTACAACGCACCAATCGAGGTCTATGACAACAAGTATTATCGGTATGCCGACCCCGATTTTTCAATTACAAATATGCCAATGTCCCAAAACGACTTCCAAGTGATGCAGGAGGCTGTGGATATGCTGCGCCAACTGTCGGATTTTGAACAGTTTAACGAGTTTGCCGATGTTGTGGGACGGCTTGAAGACAAATTGGCGGTAAGTCAGAAAAAACGCAAACCAATCGTGCATTTCGACAGCGTGAAGGATTTGAAGGGCATCGAACTCCTTAGCCCGCTGTATGATTATATCGTGCAAAAACAGACGTTGAGGATTATGTACAAGTCGTTTTACGCCAAAACGCCGGCGGAACATCTGTTTTTCCCGTATTTGTTGAAGGAGTTTCGCAACAGGTGGTTCGTGTTTGGCTCCAATGTGGAGAGCGACAAAATTTATCACTTGCCGTTGGATCGCATTGTGAGCATCGAACCCGTTGACATTCAGTACCGTGAGAATCCCAAGTTTGACAGCGAGCATTTTTTTGACAATGTGATAGGCGTAACGGCGGGCGAAAACGATTTTCCGCGCAAAATCAGATTTTGGGCTACGGCAGAACAAAGCAAGTACATAAAAACCAAGCCGTTGCACCATTCTCAAAAAGTGATTGAGCAACGGGCAGACGGCTCGTGTGTCTTTATGATTTTTGTGGTAATCAATTACGAACTGTTTTCCACGTTCCTGAGTTATGGCAGCGGCATCAAGGTGCTGTCGCCAAAAGTTGTGGTGGAACACCTCAAAGGTCAGGCAACGCAGATGAAACGGTTGTACAAGGATTCTTAGAAGAACTTCACCACTTCGTCAAAGGGCCTGTGTCCGGGCTGTTTGGGTTCGCCGGAGCGGTATCCGAGGGCGATAACAGCCATTACGGTTTCCTCGGCGGGGATGTTGAACTCTTTGCGGAGACCGTCGGAATCGCGCATACCCATTATCAACGTGTCAAAACCCATTGCGCGTGCCTGCATAATGAGGTAACAATTGCTCAGACCGTTGTCGTATGCGCCCCAACTTTCGCCGATTTCGTTGAGTGCTTTGCCGTCAAAGAAACCCGATTTGCCTTTCTCGAAGGTGGAGACAATAAGCACGGGGGCGTTGATGATGCGGTCTTTGTTGCCGCCAACGAGGTTTTGAACGGCTTCAAGTTTTTCTTTACTTATCGCCACGTAATACTTTGAGGGTTGGAAGTTTGCCCACGACGGTGCTTCCTGTACGGCGGTGAGAAGAGTGCGCACTTCGGCTTCCGTGATTTTCTTCGAGGCGTCGTAACTACGGATGCTGCGCCTTGTCTTCAATACTTCGTCGAAGGTGGGCAACGATGCCGATGCTGACGGCGTTGCTGCGGGGGATGCCGCCTTGTTGCCGGAGTTGCCGCTGTTGCAGCCCGACAAAACCATAAGTGCCATTGCGGCACAAAAGAGGATTTTTTTGTACATAATGTGTATTTGTTTGTTGTTTTAGAATTTTGATTGTTGTTGTGCTGCAATGGTTTAACGCAATGGGAAAAATTATTTCCCTTCCGCCTCCTCGTATTGCATCGTGGCGTCCTCCCAATATGCCATTTCTTTTTCGAGTTGGATTTTCAACTCCTCGTACTGTTCAAAGAGCGACATATCGGTCTGATTTTCAGGCAGGGAAAGTTTTTGTTGTAGTTCCTCTTGTTGGGCTTCGAGTTCGGCGATGCGGGCTTCCGATTTTTCAACATTGGATTTCAATTTGCGGAGGATGCGCTCGCGCTCCTTGCGTTGAAGGTAGTCTTCCTTGCTTGACGACATTTGAGGGGCGGCGGGGGCGTCGGTTGTTGACGATGCCGATGCAGAGACGGTGCGCGCACCGTCTCTACTGCTACGACCATCAACATTATTATTTGATTTTTGCAACTCGAACTCCTTCATATTCTGCAATTTGAGTTTTTCGAGGAAGTAGGTGATGTCGCCTTTGTATTGCTTTATCTTTTGGTCGCGGAACTCATAAACCGTGTCGGCGAGTCCGTGGAGGAAGTCGCGGTCGTGGCTTACCAAAATCAGCGTGCCGTCGTATTTCAGGAGGGCTTGTTTGAGGATTTCCTTGCTGCGGATGTCGAGGTGGTTGGTTGGCTCGTCGAGGACGAGGAGCGAATAGGGCTCAAAGAGGAGTTTCGCCATCTCCAATCGCGCACGCTCGCCGCCGGAAAGTACTTTTACCTTCTTCTCGATGTCTTCGCCGCCAAAAAGGAACGCGCCGAGAATGTCGCGTACTTTGGTGCGCATATCGCCCGTTGCAATGTCGTCAAGTGTCTGAAAAACAGTCTTGTTCAGGTCGAGAAGTTCGTCCTGATTTTGGGCATAATAGCCGATGGAGACGTTGTAACCAAGTTTCAATTCGCCGTCGTATGGCAATTGACCGATGATGCAGCGTGAGAAGGTGGTTTTGCCCTCGCCGTTGCGTCCCACGAATGCCACTTTTTCGCCGCGTTCGAGTTGGAAGTCAATGTCTTTCAAAATTACTTTTTCGCCAAATGCTTTGGTGAAATGCGTTGCCTTCACCACAATCTGACCTGAGCGCGGCGCGGGCGGAAATTTGAAGTGGATGCTGCTGTTGTCCTCCAAATCCACCGACAGACGTTCCATCTTGTCCAACATTTTGATGCGGCTCTGCACTTGGTTGGATTTGGTGGGCTTGTAACGGAACTTTTCGATGAAATCCTCGGTGTCCTTGATGATTTTTTGTTGGTTTTCGTAGGCTGCAATCTGCTGCTGACGACGTTCCTTGCGGAGTTCGAGATATTTGGTGTAAGGCGCGTTGTAATCGTAAATCTTACCAAGCGAAATCTCTATGGTTCTGCGCGTTACGTTGTCGAGGAAGGTGCGGTCGTGGCTGATTAACACTACGGCTCCGGGATAGTCTTTGAGAAAATCTTCGAGCCATTGGATTGATTCGATGTCGAGGTGGTTGGTAGGCTCGTCGAGGAGAAAGACGTTGGGCTTGCGGAGGATTACTTTTGCAAGGATGATGCGCATCTTCCAACCGCCCGAAAATTCGGATGTCTGCCGCGTGAAGTCAGTCTGACGGAATCCAAGGCCTTTCAACACGACTTCGGTCTCTGCTTCGCGTTTGGAGCCGCCAAGGAGTTCGAGTCGTTCCGTGGCTTCGGTCATACGGTGGATTAACGACATATAAGATTCTGATTCATAGTCGGTTCGCGTGGCGATTTGGGCGGAAAGGTTGTTGATTTCCTCTTCGAGCCGTTTGGCGTCCTCAAAACACGTCAACGCCTCCTCCATCACGGTGCGACCTTCGGGGAGTTCCATTTGTTGTGGCAGATAACCGATTGTAACGCCGTTTGGAATGGTTACAGAGCCTTTGTCAACGGGTTGAATGCCGACAATGGTTTTGAGGAGCGTCGATTTGCCCGCGCCGTTCTTGCCCGTCAGGCCGATGCGGTCTTTGGGGTTGATTACAAAACTTATATCTTGAAACAGGTCGTTGCCTGAAAATGTTACCGTTACGTTGTTGATGGCGATCATTTTTTCAATTACGAGTTATGAATTACGAATTATGAATTACGAATTATGAATTATGAATTACGAATTTTCTAACCTTTCCGGTGTCGGGGCACTCGTCGAGGAGTTTTTTGATGGTCTTGTGGAGCGTCGGGTGCAGATAGTCGGGGGCTATGTCCGCCGTGGGCTGCAATACGAAACGCCTTAAAGCAATTTTTGGATGAGGCACTGTAAGGTGTGGACTGTCAATGATTTCATTATCATAAAACAAAATGTCTATGTCTATTGTCCGCGCCTCGTATCCGTTGCCACTGCGGACGCGCCCAAGGGCGGTTTCGATGGCGGCGGTGGCGGCTAATAGTTGTTGCGGCGTGAGCGTGGTCTCTACGGCGATGGTTTGGTTGAGGTAGTCGCCGTCGGTGTAGCCCCACGATTGGGTTTCGTAGATTGGGGATTGCATTGTTACTGTCCCAACGGACACGGCAATTTGCTCGACGGCGCGGCGGAGGTTGGCGGCGCGGTCGGGGATGTTGGAGCCGAGGGAGAGATATGTGGTCATTGGTTAGTGTCTTATTTTTAGGGTTTTTAAGAATGTCTGTTCCACAACTTCGCGTTTCGATGGATTTCTGTCGTGTGGTCCACTTGTCTTAACGCTGATGATTCTATGCTCGTATGCGTCTATTACTATTGCGTCCACTTTGCAGAGGTTATTCATATTGGGATATACGGATACGCCCGTCAAAACTCCCGTAAACACCGCCAGCGACATCCATCCAATTGTATTGCCAACGGGTCTTACGAATCCCGTTCCAAATATCACCATTCCATATCTATAACCGTGCTCTGCAATGAAATCGTCGACTTCTTGCGGAGTCGTCATTCCGCTGATTGTCTGTGTTTTTGCGATGGCAACAATGTTGGCAAGGTGTGCTATTTGGAGTTTGAGATGTTCGGGGGCAGTGGCTGTGTCGCTGAATTGCATTATGCTGCTATGGCTGAATGCGGCTTCCATAATTGTATTTTCCGCCAGAGATGACAATGTGGAATCGTATCTGAGGCTATTCGCCCTTTCTATCACTCCCGCATCGAAGATGGGTGATATCAGCAGGTAGTTGTTGCTATACGATATTCCCGATTCGTAGCGTCCTATCGTTGCGCAAGACGAAGCGAGAATTGAGATAATGATTAGTAATATTAATATGTGCTTCATTGTTTTGTGTTTTTGCGTGGCAAAGGTACTCATTTGTGGCGGAATATGCAAATAAAAAAACTGCGCCGCAAAACTCTTGTTAGCGACGCAGTTAATTGTTGACTTACTAACTATAAGTATTTAGTAGTTGATTGTGTATTCGTAGTGCTCGACATAGCGTTCGTTGTCGAAGTCTTTTACGTTGGCTGTTTCTTCGATTTTGGTGATGTAACCGTCGCCGTCTAATATGTACTTGAATGTGAAGATTGCTACGTTGCTTCTGCCGTCTGTTTCGATTTCTGTCCAAGTGATTTTGGATGGGAGGTATTTGCTTCTGTCTGCGTTCAAAATGTCGAGACCGAATATGTCCAGACCGCCGAGTATTGTGTAGAGATCCACAGAAAGATTGTTGAGTGTAGAGGAATACTCAAATTCCAACTTGTTGCTGGATTCTTCACCATCGTCAATAGTGTTGATTTCCAACGTGTTAAGAGTATTGTCGTCGTTGAAAACGTTGACAATGTGTTGCGTCATCTTACCGTCTTCGTCATCATAATTCTCAGTGTAACTGAGTACGTTACCTTCCTTCTTGTAGTCGGTGATTTCGTAGCCATCGTAGTCGTCTGACAAGGTTTTGAGGCTCAGATGTCCGTCCTTGTAGGTGTAGGTTACTTCTTGTACGTCATCTTCGTCTGTTCTTTTAACGGTAATTGTGTTGTCTCCGTATGTGTACTCTACAGTGTAATCATCGCAAACCACTTTCGCAAGTTTGCCGTTGGAATGGTAAATGTACGTGTAGTCTGATGTGAAATCAGGGTCTTCAATGCCAACCATCAAGATTGATTTCACTTGGTTTGAGAGAATGGTCTCTGTACTTGTGTTCTCACCCTGGTTGTTCTCGCCCTGATTGTTCTCACCCTGGTTGTTCTCACCTTGGTTGTTCTCACCCTGATTGTTCTCACCAGTGTTCTCACCTTGGTTGTTCTCGCCTTGGTTGTTCTCACCAGTGTTTTCACCAGTGTTCTCACCAGTGTTGTCGCTCGGTTCGTTGTTGGTGTCCTTGCCAGTCTGGTTGTTGGGGTCAACCTGCGACTGAGGATCCTTTCCAGGCTCGTCTTCTTCATCATCGTCATCGCCGCACGCACAGAATGTGCAGGAGAAGAAGAGTGCCGCCGCTAAAAGCATTGAAAATTTCTTCATCTTGGTAATTGTTTTGTGTTTGTAACTCGGTTGGCAAAAAATTTATTTTGCTGATGCAAATTTATACATATTATTTTTCTGTGCATTTAAATATTTTTTTCTTTTTTGTTAAAGAAATGTTAATTGGTTTTTTACGGCTCTCGTGCTATTTTTTTTCCTCTTTTGTCAATATTTCATTATCTTTGCGTCTGTAATCTTAACCTGTTGACTATGATAAAGATTAAAGACATACTTGCCTCTGTGAAGTCTGCGCCTGCCGAGTTCCCTGTGGAGACGGCAATGGGGCTTACGCTGTCGGTGGCGGCGATGATGAGGGTGGAGAGCATGATACATCGGTTTTATCCGCTGATGTTTGTGTTTATGTTTTTTGTGACGGCAATTACTCTCCGCAAAATCAATAAGATAGCGTATTATGCATCGTACCTGTTGATATGGTTGGCTTACCTGCTTTTCCATAGCGGCGATGTGATTGAGAGTGCGTGGTTTTGGGTGTTGAATATCATCGCCGGCATCGTCCTTGTCGCCGACCTCACCAAAAGTGACAACAGTAAGTTTGCTAACACGGTGATTGTCAGGATTGGCAAGGTGTGTACCGCCGTGCTGCTGAGCGCGATTGTGTCGGCGATGGTGTCTGCTATCATTGCGTCGGTGATGTACCTTTTTGACGTGGAGTTTGTGCACTTGCTGATGCACGTCAATATCTTTATATTTTTAACGATGATGCCGCTGATATACTGTTACTTGCAGGAGCATGGCGGTGAGGAGGACAATTATGGCAGCCGTTTGATTAAGATTATTGTGGATTTCATCGTGTCGCCCGCGTTGGTGATTTACACTTTTATATTGTTGGTTTATGTGCTGAAAATCCTTTTTACGATGCAACTTCCTCGCGGCGGCGTGGCGTACATGGTGAGCATTTATATCGGGCTTGTCTTGGTGGGCAACTTGCTCAATAAGTTGGTGAAGGACAGCCATTTCAATTGGTTTTACGACAATTTCCTGTATATCGCCATCGCGCCGATAGTGTTGTTGTGGATTGGCACTATATATCGCATCAACCAATACGGACTTACTGAATGGCGTGTTTATCTATTGATAGTCAATGTGTTGATGACGTTATTTCCTCTAATGCTCAAAGTGCCGCGCACAAGCCGTTACAACCTCTTGACTATCACGCTGATGGCAACGATGGTGGCGTTTACGTGCATACCGCCTGTGTCGGCACATAGCATCGGAGTCAGGAGTCAGTATGCGCGTTTCCTGCAACACGCCGACGAACTCAACGCCATCGATTCGCAGACAGGAAAGTTTGTGAAATATTTTGATTATGAGGCAATTGCCGCCGACAGCACGTTGAAGGCAAAGTACGATGTTCTTGACGACGAGATTACTTATTTGACTTGCAAAGATACTATTTTGGCAAAGTATGGTTCTTGGGGATTCGACAAATATAGGTTGCGCCACAATACGTTTGACAAGGCAGACAGGATGGTGGGGTACGAAATCACAGAATATGCCCAAAAGGTTTCGCTCGGCGAGTTTTGCAACCGTTACACGGTGTATAATGCAAGTTACAGCGACGGGGTGCTAAATGTGATGCTCGGCGACAACAAGGTGGTTCTCGAATATCATATTCAGGATTCCATCGACACGCATCCCGATTGGTTGCGCACCGACCCGTTGCGTTTTCTTGTGTATCACAACGACAGCGTAATGGTTGTACTTGACGGCATAGAAGTTACCGACAGCACCCATGTTTGTTCGCCGATATACGACTATCGGCTTGAGGTATATGGCAAATAATCAAATGGTTACATTATGGCAAAACTAATTGACAAATATAACGCCGCGAAGAATTTTGTGGTCAAGGACATTTGGCGGGCGGACATGGACAACATGTCAAACCGTAAGCGCAGCGCGTTCCACATCCTGAAAATCTTGATAATAGCCGTGCGCGGTTTTATTGAGAATGGTTGCGCGGTTAGGGCGTCGGCGTTGACGTACTTTACGCTGTTGTCGTCGGTGCCGGTGGTTGCGCTTGCATTCGCGCTCGCCAAAGGTTTCGGGTTGGAAA
This sequence comes from uncultured Bacteroidales bacterium, assembly GCA_946409405.1. Classification (GTDB taxonomy): domain Bacteria; phylum Bacteroidota; class Bacteroidia; order Bacteroidales; family UBA3824; genus UBA3824. The sequence continues at coordinate 5,966 of CAMJWL010000085.1, read as the reverse complement.
ATATTGTAACTGACTTAATCCGCGATAGTTTTGCCGCCAATCCTGAGACCGCCAACTATCTGATACAGTTTTCATCGACGATGTTGGAGGAGACCAAGGGCGGACTTATTGCGGGCATCGGCGTCATAATGCTGTTGTATTCGGTTTTTGAGTTGCTGAGCCATATCGAGGAGGCGTTCAACTTCATGTGGAACATCAAGAAAAATCGTCCTATCTTGCGCAAAGTTACTGATTATATGACGATTATGGTGTTTTCGCCGATATTGATAATTACCGCAAGTAGTGCCACCTTCTTCGTGAGAGCAAAACTCGGCGATTATTTTACCGATTATCTTTCGCCGCTTTTGACAGTGATTATCAAGGTGTTGCCGTATATCTTGATGGTGATTGTGTTTACGCTTGTTTATCTGATAATGCCCAATACTAAGGTCAATTTTAAGTCTGCGATTTCGGCGGGCGTGATGACGGGTATAGTGTTTCAGGTGTGGCAATGGGCGTATGTGGCGTTTCAGGTGGGCGTTTCGGAATACGGCGCGGTATATGGCAGTTTTGCCGCGTTGCCGCTGTTTTTGGTTTGGTTGCAGGTGTCGTGGATAATAGTCTTGTTGGGCTGCGAAGTGGCGTATTCTGTACAAAATGTCAATAATTATTCTACCGAACTTTCTGCCGGCAATATTAGTCCGAGGCTGATGAAAAGGGTTTCTATGTTGCTGATGACCAAGATAATAAAGAATTTTGCCGACTCCAATCCGCCCAAGGATGCCTTGACGTGGAGCGAGGAGTTGAAGATTTCGCAAAAACTTTTTCTCCATGTGGCGCAGCGGTTGCAGGATGTCGGTTTGCTTGCCGAATTGCGCAACGACGGTGGCGGCAGTCCCATCTACATCCCGGCGATGGACATTTCCAAGATTTCTGTTGATACAATTTGCTCGCGCATAGAGGCTTACGGCGAGGACGACAACTTCCCGTTGCAAATGATTGGCGACATGAAGCGCATCGACAAACTCGCCGTAGAAAAGGAAGAAAAGATGCGCGAAGAGATGCGAAAGGTATTGGTGAAGGATATTTAGAAAAAAATTTGTGTGATAATTTTAAGATTATTATTTTTGCATAATTAATAATCCACTAAAACTCAAAAAAATGGATAATGTATTAACACAGACGCTTCCGTTTGATACGTTTGAATTGAACGTGCCGAAAGTTGAGGTTGATTTTTTCAAGACATTCGTAGCGAAAATGGGTTGGACGTTCAAAAACTCCGCTCCCAAAACTCGTATCTATGATCCCGAAACGGGTGAGTATCTTAACGATAAGACTGTCAAGGTGATAGAAGATGCAATGAATGGCAAGGGCATTGCATTCAGGGGCAGTTTTGAGGAGTTTAAAGCAATGGCAGAAAAACTATAAATGCGATGGCAAAGTACGAAGTTATAACGACCAATCAGTTTAACAAGGATTTGAAACTTGCCAAAAAACGCGGTTTGAATACGCAAGACCTATTTGATGTTGTTGCCAAACTTTCTGAGGGAGAGCAACTTCCGCCTCAGAATCGCAACCATCAGTTGGTCGGCGAATACAAAGGACTTTGGGAATGTCATATTGCGCCCGATTGGTTGTTGATATATGACAAAGACAAGGAGATAAAAGTTATTTCTTTGGAGCGAACAGGTACGCACAGCGACTTGTTTAAAAAGAAATGACAGTTGAATTAAAACTATGGATAAATTAATAGAACTAATTGACGCAGAGCCTTTTGTTTATGGCATTAATTTTCGTAACAGAGTCAATCTTACCATTTACAAGGGCGAAAACCCTACCATTGTGGGTGCTAACGGCGCGGGCAAGACAAAACTCGCCGAGATGATTGCCGGCAAGGTGATTGTGCGGTCGGGGGTGATGCGGCTGTCGTTTTTGCCCGAAGGCGTTCATTATCAGAAAGGTAAGGTGGTAAAAGCCGGTTTTGAATCCGCCTACACAATGGCAGACTACGCCAATATGTATTATCAACAGCGTTTTTCTTCTACCGAAAACGAATGGGACGCCATCCAAAACATCCGCCGCCCCACGGTAGATAATTTAATCGCTGATTTGCAGGGCGTTAACAAGGATTTTTGGGTGGAGAAACTGCGTTTGCGTCCATTGTTCCCAAAAACTTTGCTGATGTTGTCGTCGGGCGAGTTGAGACGGTTTTTGATTGCGACGATACTCATCAAAAAGCCCGAAATAGTCATCTTCGACAATCCTTTCATCGGTCTCGATACTCAGACCCGCGCCGACCTCAACGCACTTTTCTGCGACATTGCCGAGACGCAGCAAATGATTTTCATAGTTCCTGACGTCAAAGACATCCCCGAAATTTCCAAGTCGGTAATCCCTTGCCGCGCCCTCGAATATTTCCCAAAAATGGAAAAGAAGGCTTTCTTGGCGGATGCGGAGTTCAGAGATTTTATTTTTAAGGACAATTATCAAGGAACGCTACAACTGCCCGAACCTTACATCAAGGAAGACAGACAGTTCATTAACGCTGCAATTCTTAGCAATGTCGCCATCAAATATCCTACGCGGACACTTTTTGAGGGTATCAATTGGACTATCCGCAAGGACGACAAATGGTCGCTCTCAGGTCCTAACGGCAGTGGCAAATCGACTCTCCTAAGCCTTATAACTGCTGACAATCCAAGAAGTTACAATATGGACATCACGCTTTTTGACCGACTACGCGGCACGGGCGAGAGCATTTGGGACATCAAAAAACGCATCGGTTACATTTCGGCGGAGATGCACCTGTATTTCCGTGAGAATCAGCCTTGCAAAAAAGTTGTCGCATCGGGATTGTTTGATACTCAGGGACTTTTTCGTCAATGCAGCGACGCGCAATATCAAAAGGCTCAGCAAATAATGGATACTTTTGGTATAGGACATTTGGCAGACCGACCTTTCCTGCAAACCTCCGACGGTGAGCAACGCCTCGTACTCCTTGCCCGCACAATGATTAAAAACCCTGATCTCCTGATACTTGACGAGCCTCTGCACGGTCTCGATGCCGTCAGCAAAGCCCGCGCCAAGCAACTTATCAACCAATACGCCGCGCAGCCGGAGCGCACCCTAATTCTCGTTACACACGAGCCTGAGAACGTGCCGGAATGTGTGGAAAAGCATTTTGAGTTGGGATTGCTGCCATGAAAAAGTTTTTATTTTTCGTTGCGTTGCTCAGTTCGTTGTTTGCGACGGCGCAAAACGACAAATATAGAGGCAATAAATGTTTTGTCTCCAAAAAGGCTGTAATGCAAATTATTACTAAAGTCAACAAAACTTATCAAGACTTACATCCTGACCATGACTTGTATTATTGGCGGTCGGCTGTATATCATATTGGAAACATGGCGGCTTTTCACACGACGCAAAACCCTGATTTCCTGAAATTTTCTATTGGATGGGCTGCCCGTAACTATTGGTGCGGTGCATCGGGACGAGATAAGACGAGGTGGAGGTACGATTGCGGTTTTGACCCTCAATATGTGCTGTTTGGTGACAATCAGGCGTGTTTTCAGGTTTATGTGGATATTTTTGAAACCGAGGGCGGGACAGACTCCTCAAAAATAGCCCGTGCGCTTGAAGTGATGGATTATCAGATAAAAACCCCGCAGAGCGACTATTGGTTTTGGGCGGATGCTTCTTTTATGGTAATGCCCTTGATGCCAAGGCTTTATGCAATCACCGGCGATTCGCTTTACTTGACAAAAATGTATGATTATTGGCGATGGACTACCAATCTATTGTGCGACAAAGACTCCACCTATCTCTATTACCGCGACCGCAATTACATCTACCCACGACATCAGACCCCGTCAGGCAAAAAAGATTTTTGGGCGCGGGGCAATGGCTGGATGTTTGCGGCGTTGGCAATGGTGATTAGTCAAATCCCTGAAACAGACTCTCATAGAGCCGAATATATAAAGTATTTCGTTAATATGGCTTCATTGCTCAAAAACTGTCAACAGCCGGAAGGTCATTGGACTCGGTCGCTTTTGGACGGTGATTTTGTGCCGGGGTACGAGACCTCAGGCACGGCTTTGTTTGCCTTCGGGCTGGCTTGTGGCATCAATTGCGGCGTTTTGGAAAGAAGTCAATATGCCGGTACTCTCCAAAAGGCCTGGAAATATTTGACGGAGATTGCGCTTCAAGACGACAATACAGTCGGTTACATTCAGCCTGTTGGAGAGAGGGCGCAGCGTGGGCAGACGCTTTCGGAGGCTAATTATTATGATTTTGGGGTTGGGGCGTATCTGCTGATGCTTTCGGAGATGTACAAGATGGCGAAGTAAAACAAAACGCCGCCTTAATGTTCTCTGAAAAGGTTTTCATTGCCTTTTGGTTGTTCATAATTCCGCGATAGTCGGTGAAAAGTTCGGCGTTTGGGTAGTCGAACATTGTGGAGATGTCGAGGTTGATTATGGCATTGTCGCCCTGACGCTTGACGGGAATCCTGACACGGAAATCGTTGTCGATGTATTCAATAGGCTCACCCTCAGCGTTATAGACCTGTCCGCGCCCGATGTGGCAGTTGAAGGCGTTGGTGTTACCATCACTATCCAAGTAAAGTATGTTTGTCTTCATATAATGATAACCGCCGCCGAGGTAGTCGGGCCAAAACATCAGGTTTTCAGGCGGATTCTTGAATCGATAACTGCGGTTTTCTGCCTTGCTGAATCCAAACGTAAACTCAATACTGTCAGCGTTTTGCAGGTTGAAATCCTCCGCCGGAATCCAATTGAGTGTTTTGGGGATTTCCACATCGACATAATGAAAACTCTGCGGAAAATCTTTCACCGACTTGTCTTTGTTGATAATCCTGATGTCAGAAGTGAAATATTGCACCTGACTGACCTGATACGTCAATCCGCGCTGCGAATGATATATCATTTGGTTGAGTTGCAGCGGATTGCCGTTGCAGGTAAAGGTAAACACGATGCCATCCTGCGCGGATGCCACACCGCAAATCAGAAGGGCAATTGCTATAAACAGTATTTCTTTCATCATTGCTATATGTTTTGATTGGCGGCAAAAATATGTGATTTACCGTAAAATTGCAAATTAAATTGCCCACTTCCCAAAAAATTCCTACCTTTGCGACAAAATTAAATGTAAATTATGCTTCACGACTTAGGAATTATAATGCTTGTGGCGGGTGTCATAAGCCTCATTTGCAAATGGCTCAAACAGCCTGTGGTATTGGGATATATCGTTGCGGGAATACTCGCCGGCCCGTATGTGTGCGGCTCGTCGTGGGTCAACGTGGAAAGCGCGGAGACCTGGGGCGAGGTGGGCGTGATATTCCTGTTGTTTACCCTCGGTCTCGAATTTTCTTTCAAAAAACTCCTCAAAATGGGTTCCACCGCGTTTATCGGTTGCCTCACCATTGTAGTAGGCATGATGGGCAGCGGTTTTATGCTCGGACGTATGATGGGTTGGAGCGAAATGAACTCGCTTTTCTTGGGCGGTATGCTGTGCATGTCGTCAACAACAATAGTTTTTAAGGCGTTGGACGACCTCGGACTAAGGCAACACAAATTTGCCGATATATGTTTTGGCATCCTTGTAGTTGAAGATTTGTTTGCGGTGGTGCTGATGGTGCTGTTGGCGTCGATTGCTGTCAATCAACAGTTTGACGGCGTGGAGATGCTGGCGCAGGTGGGCAAGTTGATGGCTTACCTGATATTGTGGTTTGTGGCGGGCATCACGTTGATACCGTCGCTCTTAAAAAAATGCCGCCCGCACCTCAACGACGAAACCATGACAATCGTAGCCCTCGGACTTTGCCTTGGAATGGTTTTGGTGGCAAAAATGGCAGGATTTAGCGAGGCACTCGGTGCATTTGTGATGGGTTCTATATTGTCGGAAACCGTTGAATGTGAGCGCATTGAAAAACTGATGTCGCCCATCAAAAACCTTTTTGGCGCGATATT